>JADLCA010000023.1 GCA_020847495.1 Candidatus Hydrogenedentota bacterium
GCAAGTCGCGCTACGTGACGCAAGACACCGGCGATGTGATCACCCTGGCGAACGAGCAGGTGAAGAAGCTCGAAATCACAACGACAGACCTCGCAGCGAAGGGGCTTCTCGCCGCCAAGCAGGACGAGGTCCGGGAAGTCGCACTCCAGTTCGAGGGCGTCTCCTACCGCTTCACCAAAGGCGAACAGGCGTGGAAGATCGACGAGCCCGCCGGGAAGGTGTGGGAGAGCCAGAGCGATATGAAGGCGCTGCTCGCGGAACTAAGCAGCGTTCGCGCGACGGCAATCGAGCAAAGCCCCGCGCCCGCGGATTTGAAACCGTTCGGCCTCGACACGCCAACACTCTCCGTTCGGCTCTCCGCGGCACCGTCCGCGCCGGACGGCCAGACCCGCGTGCTCGGCCCGCTCATGATTGGCGCCCTGTGCACGGACTCGCCGCACGAGCGCTACGCAATGGTGGCCGGACGCGCCGACCTCTTCCGCGTGAAACAGACGCTCGTCGACACACTGCGTGACGCCTTGCGCGGCGTGGTGGACGCGGCGCAGCCGTAACAGTTCCAAAGATTCCCAAGATGCTTGGCACACAATTGAGAGGCCTCCGCGAAAGTCACCGCGGAGGCCTCTTGTATCGTCTCTTCTCTCAGAGCGTGTTTCAAAAGGCGTGACCTCAGAGATCAACGAAACCTGGAAGTGAAGCTCAGGCGTCTCACCTGCTTACCAGTCTTCCTTTCCTGCTGCCCGACGCCGAGTGACCATGATACGCCTGCCGTTCCGCATCTTGTGTCCCGTAGGTACGAACGAAAGTAGTCCAGGGCCTTCAGTCCTGGGGTTAGCCGTCCCCCTTGTCCAGTCCCGGAGGGACGGCAGAGAGCGGACGTCCAGTGGCGGACCGGGTGCGTCCAGGCTATCTTCACAAACCGTCTGAAGTGGTATACATGACGCTGTACGATGGTCTCTGTCGTCCCTCCGGGACTGCACGAAGAGGGCGTAGAGAACCCCGGATTGAAATCCGGGGCTACTTTCTGTCGTCCCTACGGGACTTGCAAGGCATCGCCACTACGGGTAGTTGAGCTTTTGAAACATATTCTCAGACGCGCAGGAAGATCTTGCGGTTATACAGGAACCGGACGAATAGAAACACGAACGCGATGCTGGCGGTAGTGGTGAGCAGCTCTCCGTACTGACCAAACAGCCCGGCGATTGGGCCACCGACGACGCGTTTCCCCATGCTTTCGAAATCGATGAATTCCGAGCCCAGGTAGGTGGTCAGAGGGTTCGCCCCAATCCAGATGAACGGCAAGGCCCATTTCCGGTATTGCAGGACGTCGACAAACCAATAAAAGATGCCGACGAGCAGGCAACTGTAGCCGCCCGCGACGAGCACGTAAGACGGGGTCCAGAGTCTCTTGATAACGGGGAGTTGCAGGCCCCACAAGTAGCCCGCGGCCACGAGCACCACCCCGGCGGCCAGGAAGAACAGCACCTTCTTTTTGCCATCGATCTTCGGGTTTCGCAGTGTCAGGCCCGCCAGGACCCCTAGAATGCACGACGCCACCGCGGGAATCGTACTCAGCAGACCCTCCGGGTCGGAATACTGGCCTTCCTCTTTCAGGGGAAGGAACTTGTAGTCCACCCAATTCACGATCGTCTTGTCTTTCTCAAAGCTCACCTCGGGCTGGCCAGGGGCCTTGACGAAGGTCAATAGCGCCCAGTACCCAATCAGGATGGCCAGGCACACACTGACGAGGCCGCGCAGCTTCACGCGCGTGTAAAGGAGCGATGTGAATAGATAGCACCAGGATAGACGCTGCAGCACTCCGCTGAAGGGGCTTTCATGGGCGAGATCGGATATCCCCTTGTCGTAGAAGGCCCCGAGCAGGAACAGGAGAAGGAAGCGGCGCACAATGCGTTTGTAGGCCGCGGCATGCCCTTCCTGCTGGATATGCTTGTCCAGGGAAAAGACGATGGACATGCCTATGATGAAGACGAACAGGGGGAAGATGAGATCGTAGAATACGAAGCCTTCCCAGGGCACATGCTCCAACTGGCGGGCGGCGAACTGGGCGGGACCCGAGTCGCTCGCCTCGCCCAGAGCACGGCATAGGCTGTCCGCGCCGACAATCCAGAACATGTCGAAACCGCGCAGTGCGTCGACGGAGAGGATGCGCGCCCCCTTTTCCACCGTTTCTTTCGCGTTGGATAATGTCTCTTGCTTGGTCATAACAAGCCCTCCCGGCAGCGAAGCGTACGCCCCGGACACGTCCGTGTCAATGGGCATGCGGAAATGGGGGAGGGTACGAGCACGAGGGTCTTGCCGAAATCCCAAGCCGGTTTGGAAATCCCGCCTCTGGATGGGCGATTTGGGGTAGCATGCCGAGGGGGAATGAGACTGTTCCAAGTTCGCGCCGTTCGGGGGTTATCCGTGTGACGGTCGCTTGGGCGCAATGAACCTGAAGAACATCCTCCTCGGCCCTGCGGGTCTGCCCTCTTCGGAAGAGGACTCAAGAGGGCTCTTCGGGCCTTGTGAAGGGAGACCCAGTCGCCCGGTGTTGCCATTCAGAAATCACTTGATATATAAATATAGCGTTGCAGGATTCCCCCTTTGAAGGGGATGACCGCTAGGGCCGGGGAATGTTCTTCTCTTTCAGATCTCAGGCAACACCCTCAACACAGAGGAGCGGACCATGTACCTCGATGATCTTATCTTTGTGGGGCTGAATGGATATGCCTTGGCCCTCCACCGGGAGACCGGAGAGATCGTATGGTCGAATGATCAGATGCACTCTGGATACGTAACGCTGCTGCTGGATGGCGACCGGCTGTTCGTTTCAACCAACGGCTACATTTATTGTCTCGACCCGACGACGGGGGAGATACTCTGGCACAACCCGCTCAAGGGATACGGCATGGGAGCGCCCACGTCGCTGGTGTCGGTTCGCGGCCAAAGCATGCAGGTGATCACCGAACAGGCGGCTGCGACGCAGGCTCAGGCGGCTTCGACGACCTCGACGACAACCAACACCTGATGAAAGCGCTTCACGGCGAGGCGGGAGCAGCAGGTTCCACAGATGCAGGTGCGTCGCCGCGAAGCACATTCAGGGCCTCGCCCGCGGCGGCATTCGCGGGATCCAACCGCATCGCCTCCGAGAAGTGGTGAATGGCTTCTTCCACTCTTCCCTGGTTCGCAAGAATCGCCGCGAGATTCTGGTGCGCGTCCACATAGTCGGGGTTCAGATCCAAGGCCGCGCGCAGCGCCTTCTCGGCGGATGCCGCTTGATCCTGGAGATGGTAGGCAATGCCCAGGTAGTACTGCGCCGGCGCGTACTTGGGATCGAGCCGGACCGCTTCCGCGGCTTCAGCCTGCGCCTCCGCGGCCCGATTCAGCAGGAGCAGGCCGTTGGCCAGGCTCGCGTGCAGGGTGGCGTCTGCGGGTTTCAGTCTCGCCGCGGTCTCGTACTCGGAAACAGCGGCTTCAACATCGCCTTTCTGCGCCAGGGCGACGCCCAGGTTGTAGTGCGCCTCGACATTCGCGGGGCTGAGGGAAACGGCGTGCTGATAGAGAAGGACGGCCTCGTCCACGCTGCCACGCGCAAGGCGCGCGTTTGCGACGTTGATCAGGGCGTCGGGACTATCGGGCGCAAGTTCAAGCGTCCTCTCGAAGGACTCCAAGCTGCCTTCCTTACCTTGGAGCAGCAGGGCGATTCCCAGGTTGTTGTAGGCGTCCGCATAGGCGGGCGCGATACGTATGGCTTCTCGCAAATGCGACTCCGCCGAAGCGAAATCGGCCCCGCCGTCCTGCGTGGCGCGTGCGCGTTTCATCAGCGCAACACCAAGATTGTTGTGCGCGACGGCGTTGTCCCCCGTCACGCGCAAGGTATGTTCAAATAGCGTGATCGTGTCTTTCCAGTAGCTCGCCTGCACATAGGAGACTGCCAACAAGGGTGCCAGCACGGCCACGGCGCCGACAGGCAGGACCACCCGGCGCGCCGGGAGTTTCCGCGTCAGTTCCTCAAGTCCCCAGGCCGCGACGATGAACAGCCCGATGTGCGGGAGGTACGTGAAACGGTCGGCCCGCGCGAAGCTCCCGATTTGCACGATGCCGATCACCGGCAGCAGCGTCACAAGCCACCAGAACCAGCCCGTGACCAGGTAGGGACTCTTGTGCCAGCGGAGCAAGGCAAAAGCGTTCACCGCCAGAAGAAATACTGCCGCACCCGCAACTGCCCAAGGCGAGAGGGTGGACGGGTACGGATAGTACGGAGCCAGCCCCGCGGGCCACACCGTTACCCAAACATATGTCACGTACGAGACCAGAGCGTTGCCGAGGCGCTCAAGAAATCCCACTTCCGTCAGGGAGCGTACCGCGCCGCCGAGACTCTGGACGTAGACGGTGATCGCGCACACGGCGAGCGACGCGATAAGAAACGGGATCTTCTCGCGGAAGAGCCCTCTGAAGATCTTCCTCTTTTCCGAAAACACGGGCGTGGCGGCGAGGCGCCGGAGCGGCCACGCGTCCAACAGCAGGAGCAACACAGGCAGCGTCACGACCATGGGCTTGCAGAGCAGCGCGGGCAGATAGTGGAAGAGGGAAAGCAGGTAGAACTTCCACGTGGGCCGTTCCGCGTATTGCATGTAGAACTTCAGGGTGAGCAGGAAGAAGTGCATGCTGAGCACATCCTTCCGGCTGGACAGCCACGCCACGGGTTCGACATGCAGGGGATGCAGGGCGAACAGCGCGGCGGCGAACGCGCTGGGCCAAAACGCGCCGGTCATGGCGCGCAGCAGCATGAACAGCAGGACCGTGTTGGAGCAGTGGAAGATGACGTTGATGATATGCGGGGGACCCGGGTCGAGCCCGAACAAATCCACGTCGATCATCTGCGTCAGCGTGCTGACGGGGGTCCATCCCGCGTTGATGGGCTGCGTAAATGCGGCGATGACGCCTTCCCGGGTCACGCCGTTCATGACATGGGGGTTTTCGGTGATGTAGACGTTATCGTCGTAATTGAGAAAGCCGAAGGCGCGCACCTGGTGGTAGATGGCAAGAATGCCGAGCACCAGCGCAGCGGCCACGGCGGCGGTCTTCAATTGGTCGCGGGTGATTTTGATCATGGTGGCGGTAGTGTGATCCACGGAAACCGGCTTAGTCAACCGGAAGCGTGAAAATGAAGCGCGCCCAATGGCCCTCCATGGACTCGGCCCAGACGCGCCCGCCGTGCCTGCCCACCAACTGTTTTACGATGAAGAGCCCGAGACCGGTCCCTTTGCGGCCGGTCACCTCGTCCACATCGAAACGCTCGAATTTCTGAAACAGGTGCGGCAGGTGGTCCCTGTTAATTCCTTTCCCCTCGTTCCAGACGCTCAGCGTGACCTCCTTGTCATTGTGATCGGCTTGAATCAGGACGGTCCCGCCCGTGCGCCCGTATTTGCCCGCGTTCCCGATGAGGTTGTCGTACACCACCCGCAGCAGGTTCACATCGCCCGTCACGACGAGACTGTCCGGAACGGTGACTTCCACAGTCATCGAGCGCTCGGCGAACTGCCGGCTGTGAGCGCGCACGGTGGGCGCGATCACGTCCGTTGCCAGCTTTACCCGCGACTTGATCACCTGTAATTCGCCGCGTTCCAGCCGCGACAATTGCAGGTAGTTGTTTGTAATCTCATCAAGGTAGGCAAGACTCTGCGCGATCAGTTCGACGCCCTCGCACAGTTCGCCCTCGAGCTTCCCGTAGGAGCCGTCCTTCAGCAACTCGGCGTTGAACATGGCCGCGCTGATGGTGCTGCGCAGTTCGTGCGTGACGAATCCCAGCATGTCGAGGTAGTTGCGGTTGGCCGTTTCAAGGGCGCTCTTCTTGGCAACGATTTCATTGTGCCCGTCTTCGATCTGATCGGCCATCCGGTTGAACGACTGAGCCAGGTCGCCCACCTCATCGCGGCTGTTCACGGTCACGCGTGCGGCGAAATCGCCCTGCGCGATGCGTTGCGTCGTCCTGTCGAGGGCCGTAATCTGGCGCATGACGCCGCGCGCGCCCAAGTAACTCGCGAGAAATGCCAGCGCCGTCACAATAGCGAGGACCGTGGCGATGGTGAGCACGACCTCCCGCTTCATGTCCTCGTAAATCAGTTCAAGCTCGCCCACATACAGCATGCCAATGGGAGTGCCCGTGGGATCGAACATGGGCTCGTAGCGGGACAAGTACCAGTCGTTCACGACGAGCGCGCGGCCCGTCCAGGGCTCCCGGTCTCCGAGCACTTGGCGCGCTACCTCCGGCGACACGGTGGTACCCAGGGCGCGCTCTCCGTTGGGAAGCAGGACCGTGGTCGCGACGCGAACAGTGCCAAGGAAGATCGTGACCGTTCCCACGCGGCGGTCCTTGTAAAGGCGGTTCGAAAAGATATTGCCCTGGATTTCATCGACAATACCCGTGGCGCCGTTCAGGAGCGTTCCCACGAGCAGGTATCCCTGGAGCTTGCCCGCCGCACTCACAATCGGTTCCATGGCGAACAGAATCATCCCTGTGCCGTCCTGACCCTCGGTGGCGCACCGCGCGGCGAGAGCGGCGTCCTCGTGTGCCACCGTCTCCGGTGCGAGGAGGAAGGTGCCGGACACGCGCTCGTCCTGCCCCCAGAATCTCTCCAGCGGGGGAGCATTGAACCGATCACCCGTCTCTGGCGACTGGGCGCGCAGGTGCACGGTGCCATCCGGATTCAACCACACGACCAGATCCAGAGACCAGCGCTCGCGTGCGCGTTCGAGAAGTGCGCGGCCCTGTGTGTTGGCGGTCAGGTCATCTGACTCCGCGAGAAACGCCGCAATAGTCTCCATGAGGCGGCGCTGGTCGTCGAGGACTTGCCAGGCCGAACGGATGGTGAGGGTCATGCGCTCGTTGGTCTGGCGGATAATCAGCGTGCCGACCCAACCCACCTGAAGCACGGCGATGACCACAAACAGCACCACGAAGACACTGACGATCACCAGCCCCACTTTGCTACGAAGTTTCACGCAAGCCTCAACGCACGGTGTGCGGGCAGGCGGCGCACTCGATCAGGTGTGCCATGCCGCATCGAAGAAACGGTACTCCAGTTCCATGGCGCGCCGGTAGTTGTACCTGACACGGTCGGTTCGCACGGCATAGGTTTCGAGCAGGTCCTCCAGCCGTGTGGCAAGGCCCTCAAACTCGGGGCTGCTGTACGTAATGACCCAGTCCCGGTAGGGGCTGTCCGGCGCGAGGCGGTCCGCGAGTTCCTGACCCAGCCACGCGTAGAGACGCATGCACGGTGTCATCGCGGCAACGATTTCACCGACCGGTGCGAGCGCGGCGACCCCCATGACGAAGTCGGTGTAGGCCAGCGTCGCTGGATTCGGCTCGGGCTCCAGGTTCAGGTTGTGACGCTCGGCGATTTCCTCATGGAGATCCAGCTCGTCAAGGACGCCATCCAACAGCTCTTTGAACGCAAAAAAGCCGGCTCGATCGGGACTCTTCGCGAGGGCCAACGCATAGGCTCTGGCAAAGCTGTCTAGGAAGAATGCGTCTTGTTCCATGTACCGCGCGAAACGCTGCGGCGGCAGCTCACCCGAGGCAAGACCCTGCACGAAAGGATGCTCAAGGCACTGGTGCGCGATGTCCTGGTTCTCCAGCCACAGTTCCTGGGCATTCATACGCGATCCGCCACGTCAAGAATCGCCTTCATGAGAGCAGGGAGGTCGCGAGGAATCTGGGCGGACACCATCCTGCCGTCCACGACGCACCGTTCATCCACCCAGATGGCGCCCGCGTTCTCGAGGTCATCCTTGATCGCGTTGACGCTCGTCATGCGTTTGCCCTTGACGATCCGCGCGCTGATTGGCACCCAGCCCGCATGACAGATAGACCCCACCACCGCGCCGGCCGCCCAGGCGCCGGCCACAAAGCGGTTACATTCCGGGTAGCGTCGCAGTTTGTCGGGCGCGAACCCGCCCGGGACGACGAGTATGCGAACCTGGGCGGGGTCAAGGTCGGCGAAGGTACTATCTGCCACGACCGGGTAGCCTTCTTTGGACGTGTAGGTCGCACCCCTCTGGGGGCCGGCCACCTTCACCTCGTAGCCGGCTTCCTCCAGGCGCAGCTTCGGATAATGCAACTCAAGGTTTTCATACATATTCTCGGCCAGCACGACAGCCAACCCTTTCGACCCCGCTCCCATTCGCTTCTCCTTGGATTGCCGGGCTTGCACGCCGCCCAATCAACGATTTGTACCAAGACTTCCGGGTGAATTCTACCCCGGCTCCAGTGCGCGGGGGAAGGGAATTGTGTGACTTGAGAGAACACACGGCTCTTGCTGCCAGAAGTACGTCTATCTGGGAGTATTGAGCAGAAAGAACTCCTCTGCGGACAGGGCAGCAGACTTCACTCGGTCTCCACTTTGCGACTCGAGGGGGAAATTCATCCCGTTGATTCCCGACACACCACCTTCAATGACGGACTTCAGACCGCCCTTTGGACCGCAACAATGCACGATCTATTCGGAGGCCTTTGCGGGGAGGGGGCGCTTAGCGCGGCCCTTGGCATTTGCTGGCGCAGCCTCTTCAGCAGGAACAGGCCGCCGCTGCAGGAACCACACGTAGAGGCCCGCGAGCATCACCAGCGTTTCCAGGCTCCAGAACGCGACGAGCGATTGCATGATGCCGCTGGTAAATCCGTAGCTGTGCAGGCCAACGCCCAGCAGGTTCACGCCCCACCAGGAGAAGGCGACGATCATCCCGCAAAACACGCTGGAAACCGCGAGTCCGAGGTCGCGGATGTAGCCGCCCATCCGGGCATGCAGGATGGCCAGCTCCCACAGAACGATCATGAGCGCGCCGTTTTCCTTCGGATCCCAGCCCCAGAACCGGCCCCAACTGTCGTTGGCCCAAATGCCGCCGAGCACGGTGCCGACCACCGAGAACACGAGCCCGAAACAAAGCACGCCATAGGTCATGCGGGTCACATTCTTGTAGAAGTCCTTGTCGCTGCGCCGGAAGCCGAGCGCGCGCCCGAGGATGTAGACATGCGCGATGGCGGCCGCGAGGAGACCCGCCGCGTAACCCATGGTCACCGTCGTGACGTGCGTCGCCAGCCAGAAATTTGTGTCGAGCACGGCGATGAGGCTGGGCATGGTATCGACGCCCTCCTTCGCCTCATAGCGGTAGGCCAGGAAGATGCCCGCCATGCCGAGAAAGGCCCCAAGCGAGAGGGCGATCTTCTGGCGGTTGATGTATTCCATGATGATGGCCACCACGACGATTACGGCCGTGATGAAGAGGATGGTCTCGTAGAGGGTGCTCACCGGAGGCCGCCCGCGAATGATGCAGCGGTAGGTGATCGCGGTGATGAGCAGCAATGTGGGTGGCGCGAGGAACAGCGGGTACACCAGGCCAGCCCAACGTTTGTAGGGCATCATCCAGGAAACCGCCGCCACGAGAAACGCCAGCACAAAGAGAATGAGACTCCAGTAGAGGAAGTCTGCGCGGTAGTAGCTCACTTCGAGCGGAATCTTGTTGTACTCGCCGCGCGACTTCGCAAGGCCCACCACGGCGTCATGAAATCCGACAATCTGCGCGCCAAACGCCTCGGGCTTGTCAATCAGACGCGCAGTCTCCTCCAGGGACCGCAGCAGTGCCAGTTGTTCATCCACGGGAGCGTTGGCCGAGAACGCGAGGTCCGCCATTTCGCCCGCGGCGAGCCAGTGTTCCTGGTCGCCCATCGACGGCGTAGGTGGAAACAGCGACAGGCCGCTGGCCCTGCTGGAGAGGACATCCACTTCATGGAGCAGTTGCCGCAATTCGCCCAGGTTCTTCTGACGCGTGGAATCGTCCAGCTCCGCAAGGCCCTGCGGCAACAACTCGCCCAGGCGCGCGACTTCCACGGGGTCCAACTGCGCGGTGACAGCGTCCATACCCTTCTCCAGCGCCAGCGTCAAAAGACGCAGGGCGACGGCCTTGTCGAGAATGGCGCTGTAGCGGTTTTCGGGAAGCATCGCGGCGAGGGGTGAATCTGCCGGGATGGTGAACTCGTGGCGCGCGAAGTCGAGATAGTGGCTGAGATACTGAAACTGGGAGACGTTTGTGGCGAGGTTGATGATCTGGCGCTGGGTCGACGTGAGCTTGTTCGGATCGTACTTGCTCTCATCGGAATACTCGCGGCCGAGTTGAAAGAGCTTGTCGACGCCCGGCGATAACTCCGCCATGGAGTAGCGGTCGCGCTTCTTGCGCCCTTCGTGCGAGACGCCGATCGCGTCAAGAACTTCGCTCGTCTGGATTAGGAAGATCTTATAGTGGCTGGCGGCTTCGGGATAGTAGAGCGTATCCAGCAGCCATTCGGTCGGATTGAGCCGCTGTCCGTCGAGGTCGCTCACTTCGCGCTTGCCATTCAAACGCAGGAGTGTGAATCCCGCGTAGGTGCTCAAGGGCTTGACGCGGCCGCCATCCTGCAGGGGAAGCGAGGCAAACAGATCGATTGTTTGTTCGCTCCATGCCGCGGGCTTCGTGATGATGTCCGCGCCTTGGCCGAGTGCGGTCGCCAGCCCCCCCACGGTCAACAGCGCGACAAGCGTTGCCGCCAACGTCTTCATGCGAGTGCCCTCTTGGCTTCGAGCCGCTTGCCTTCACGGCGCAGATGTTTACCCAGCTTCAAACAGAAATGGACGGTGAGTCCCAGCGTGACGATGATGCAGGAATACAGGGGAATGCGGTCGGCGGGGTCTTTCACTACCGCCAGCGTCGACCGCACGGGAATGCCGCGCTGCGGGTCGGCGGGTTGCCAGGAAGCCTGATAGAACGTGTAGCCTTCGTGCCGCAGCGGCTCGTTCATGGTGATTTTGATCGGCTGCTCGACGCCGTTTTCCGTCTTGGTCACGTCGCTCATGAACATCC
>JADLCA010000024.1 GCA_020847495.1 Candidatus Hydrogenedentota bacterium
CACTCCGCCTGTTCGTGAAGGTGTGCGAGGCCGTGAATGTGGCGCACTTGCGCGGGATCATTCATAGGGACCTGAAGCCCGCCAACATCCGGGTGGACACCGAGGGGGAGCCACATGTCCTGGATTTCGGCCTGGCACGGGTGGCCCTGGGGGCGTTGACCGACGCTTCAAGACCTCAGATGATGACCGTGACGGGAGATTTTGTCGGCAGCCCTCCCTGGGCGGCACCGGAACAGGCAGAAGGGTTACCCCATCTGATTGACGTGCGCACCGACGTCTATGCCCTGGGAGTCATCCTGTTCCAGGTGTTGACGGGACAGTTTCCGTACGATGTGACGGGGAATATCCTGGACATCCTGGAGCGCGTCCGAAGTGCTGAACCCATGAGGCCGAGCACGTTCCGCCGGGACATCGGGGACGAGGTCGAGACCATTGTTCTCAAATGCCTGGCGAAAGACCGGGAACGCCGATACCAGTCCGCCGGAGAACTCGCCCGGGACATCCGCCACTACCTGGACGGCGAACCCATCGAGGCCAAACGTGACAGCACATTATACATCCTGCGGAAGACCCTGCGCCGTTACCGGATCCCGGTGGCGGTGACACTGGCTTTCATGATGCTCCTGTCCGTATCCCTGGTGGTTTCCGTATCCCTCTGGTTCCGGGCCGAGGAAGACTTCCGTGCCTCTGAAGAGGCCCGGCAACTCGCCGATTCAAAAACGCGGGAAGCGGAAGCAAGCGCGCGTGAGGCCCGGCAGCGCTTGTACAGTCGCCAGATGGCCTTGTCGCAGCAGGCGCTGGATACCAACAGCTGCCAACTGAAAAGCCTCCTCGAAGAATGCCCTCGGGAGTACCGCGGTTGGGAGTGGTACCGGCTCGCAAGACTGGCCGAACAAAGTCGGAAGATAATCGCGCCTCACAATGGACCAGCACTGGACGCGGTCTTTAGTCTGGACGGACGATTGGTGGCCTCGGTTGGTGAAGACCCTGTGCTAAGTCTTTGGGATGCCCGGACCGGCCAAGTCTTGCACGAAATCGACCGGCCCGGCAAGAGACTGAAGTCGGTAGCTCTTAACCAAGCCGGTGACCGAATCGTCGTCTGTGGGGCAGCAAGTGAGACGATTGAAGTGTGGGATACATCTGCGTGGAAGCCCATGATGGTTCTCCCATTCCGAGCAACATCCGCAGTCTTCACACTCGACGGAAATCATATTGCCGTCGTCACATCCGCCTTCAGAATTTCGATTCATGACGTGGATACGGGAACCGAGGTGCATACATTTCAGGGGCACGAAGAACCTATCGACACGCTCGCGAGTACCAAGGACGGACGCTGGCTGGCGTCTGCTTCGTGGGATGGCACTGTCCGAATCTGGGACACGGCCACTGGGGATTTGCTGCACACGCTAGAAGGCCACGGAACCCGCGTGTTTGACGCTGCTTTCAGCCCCGACGGTCAGTTTCTGGCCACAGCAGGCGAAGACACGACGGTTCGCGTGTGGAATCCGGCCACGGGCGGGGATCTGCTCGTGCTTCGGGGTCACACACTGGCTGTCAATACCGTGACGTTTAGCCCCAACGGTTTGCTCTTGTGCTCAGCGGGGCGCGACGGGACTCTCCGACTGTGGGATGCAGTTAAGGGCAACGAGCTAGCCGTTCTGCGTGGGCATAGACAACCCGTGCGGTGCGTGTCATTCAGCCCCGATGGTCAACGAATCGTCTCTGCTGCCCAAGACAAGACCATACGCATATGGGATTCGGGCACAGAAGGCGAGGACCGCAGACTGCAGACCGATGCTGGTGCATACAGGCTGGCGTTTAGTCCGGACGGAAGCCGGATTGGCGCACCAGTGGGCGACTCAATTACCGTTTGGGAGTTTGCGACTGGGAGGAAGTTGTGGGTCCTGATTGAGCCAGGAGAAACGATGCGGGCGGTGGGATTCAGCCCCGATGGCCGATACATTGCTGGTGGATGCGTGCGGGGAAAGCTCTGCATGTGGGATGCCCGCGACGGTACGAAACTATGGACTGCCACCCCCCCAGGCATGTATGAGGTAACCGATGCAAAATGGCCTTTCGTGAGATTCAGCCGCGACAGCCGCCGAATAGCGTCCTGCGCCAAAGATGGATCCGTATACCTGTGGGACACCGCAACCGGAGAGAAGTGGCGGGAGCTTCTTGGTCATCAAGACGAAGTCTTGTGTGCGGACTTCAGCCCGGACGAGACCAAGATTGCCACCGGTGGGCGAGATAAAACCATCAAGATTTGGGACCTGAAGTCCGGCAAGGTTCTCAGGACAATCGAATTCATCAAACTGGTGGATGACTTGGCCTACAACCCGGACGGAACCCGAATCGCCTCTGTCTCCTCGCCCACAGAGACTGGCGAGGCCAGCATCTGGGACTCTGAGACAGGACAAAAGGTACTCCCCTCACTCCCGCACCAGGGCTACGTCCAGAGCGTGGTATTCAGCCCAGACGGAAGCCGAATCGTCACGGCGGGCGTTGACATACGCGTATGGTCTAGTGCAACCGGGGAGTTGTTGTCCAGTTTTGGCGACGCGTTGGGCCGTTTCTTCTACCATGTGGCTTTCAGCCCCGATGGACGGGCCGTCGCGGCGGTTTGTCCTGCAACTGTCAAGGACCATGGCGACTTAAAGATCTGGGAAGCCGCCGACCCGCGCGAGTTCGAAGGTAACACTCTGTGGGGCGGACAGCCGCAAGAACTGTCCTCTTCACCTGCGCCCCTGTAACCTACTCTAGGTGTTCCATCTTGCTATGGTCGATGGCAGGATGTCAATGATGGCAGGGGGCAATGGAATAGCGCGAAGAGGAAGCAACCATGATACTGTTAGTGGCAGAAGTCCTTGATACTCTGGGCTTTGCAGATCAAGCAGCTCAAGTGGCTGGGTTCTCGCCTGTGAGTTGGTTGCTTTCCGCATGGGTTGTAGCATGGGTCTATCTGATGGCGTGGGTAATGGGCGGTAACGCGGGGTGATGCACAAGCTCGGAGCGGACACCTAGCCCGCACTTCTGCCAGTAGCCTTCGCGTCTGCATCCTGAGCCCATCTCATGAAATGACATCTGACGTGAACCTTGCTGCGTATGAGGGAGAGCCTGACTCAGCACATCGTTCCATGCATCGCCGGCACAACCCCGTGGGGGGGCTGCGCCGGCGAAACCTACCGAACTCGGGCTTTTGATGGTATGCGCGCACGCACGGGGCCGGCATGCCACTGTATGGACCTGCACCATAGGTTAGCTGACAATGGCATCGCTTCTTGATCTTGCTCTATTTGTCGATTGGCTTCAGGAGGAATGCACTACCCACGCCGTTTAGCTGGCCACTGCCTACGATCCAGCCCCGGTTGTTGATATGGCGGGCGACACGAAATCTCCAGCCGGCCGCCGCGACCGGGTCGACGAGGGCATTCAAATCCCGCATGCCAAATTCCTCGTCCCACACAAATGCCTTCTGCGTCGATCCCGAACCGCTGTTGCCGACAACGGTACCGCGGTCGTTGACACAATAGGCGATGCTGCGGCTATCCAACTCATTCAGATCAATCGGCTGGCCCTCAACCCAAAGACACGCGTGTTGCTGCCAGTACTCCGTATACGCCCAGCCCGCCGCGTCGCCACGATTGTTGACGGAGAACGCGCGGCTTTCCAGCCAGGGGTAAGGACTCAGGGCGCCCAGATCCATCATGCGAACCAGACCCTGCGGATCCTTGTAGCCCAGAAAAGCCCGGAAGGTATAGTAATAGTTGTCAACGGGAATGAAGTATCCGGCGATCCACCCTGAATTGCTGATGGCCCGCGGCTCGCTGTGATACATGGCGTCGGGGCTATGCCAATCTTCCATGATTGCCCGTGGTTTGTACGAGCGAAAGTAGAATGCGTGCGTCTCGCCGGAGTAGAGGCTTGACCATCCCACCGTCTCGCCCGCATCATTTATCTTCCACGCACCCGACGAGTAACCATCTGGGACGGTCCCGAGATCGTGCATGGTCTCTCCGTCCCACAGAAAGGCGTGGATGATCGCTTCGCCCCATTCCGTGTAGGCGCCTGTGTGGCTTTCGCCGACTACATGCCCGGCGGCGTTGATGCCCCATGCCTCGCTCGCTTCACCGCCCAACGTGCCGAGTAATTGCATCACACCGTCGCGCCAAAGGAAAGCCCTGCGTCCCTCGGGGCCTACGCTGTAGCCAGCGACCCCGCCGCTATCGCTTACTGCGAGTGCCGCGCCTGGCGTGCCGATATCCACCACTTCATACTCTTGAGCTTGGATGCCAGCCACGGCCGCGAGGGCAGACATGCACAGCGCCAGGACGAGCCTGGCTACAGAGCTGCGTGCCCTTCCCTTTGATCGTCCACATGGCAAGGCAGCCTTCAACTTGGGTGTGTGACGATGCTCAAATCGGTTGCTCATTCGACAAATCATGCGAGACTCCTTTCCGCCCGGGAGCTTGCCCCGAGCATTCGGCGCGCCCCCGCGGCGCCCCGCACAACCCCGATGGTTCTACAGTGATCTGTTCACTGAGCTCCGTGCCTATAAGAAGCGATTGCCGCGAAAGGTTACCGTGTGCCTACGTCGCAACGGATGAGGCGGGGGGCCAGCGACTTCAACGGTGCACAAGGGACATTTGAGACAATCGCGGGCTTCGGTGGGGTTCGTACGCGGCCACTCTGGAAGGTATCTCCTGTAACTTTCGCTTCGCACTTCTTCTTTCTACTGGTGCTGGCGATGAGAGATGAAAGGCGTACGAGACGAGGGAACACGGGTTTCTTGTGGGAATGCGGGGAATCTGCCCCTCCCAAACTGCGAACGCGCCTCTTCAGGTAAGCCAGTTGCCCACAGGCCAAGCGAATGGCCAGGGCTATCGAGTGTGGCCGGATGCGGGACGTGGTTCGGAGGTGCCCGATGGATTCGCTTCTGGAACTCACGGGGCTGATTGAGGCCGACTCAGAGGATAACGAATTCGACCTCGCCTCTTTCATTCGGACTCACCCTTTGCTGAGCAAGCTGGCATACGGTCTTCTCGGTCTTCTATTGACCGTTGTCCGCGGCTGCCAGATTCCACCGTCAACTGAAGGAGAGATTGAACCATGCTTCTATCGCCATTCAGTGGCGTTCGATGGGGGTCTTCGAAGCTACGAGGTCTACGTACCGGATCATTATGACGCGAACGCGTCCTGGCCCCTTATCCTTTTCTGGCACGGAATCATGGAGTCGGGCGACGATGGCTGTGCCCATCTGGACGTGGGAATCGGGCCCGCTATTCGAAAATACCCGGAGCGTTACCCCTGCATCGTGGCGTTCCCGCAATTGCCTTGGAATACGAGTGCTGAAGAAGCCGAGGCACTGTTCGAGGCCGTTCAGACCGATGTACAGACGCGGTATACCATTGACCCAAACCGGATCTATGCCACGGGAATCTCCTATGGGGCCGGCGGAACGTGGCGCTTGGCGGCTCATCATCCCGGACAGTTTGCCGCGATTGTGCCGATTGCGGGCTGCGGCAACACAGACGACATTCCCGGATTGCTGCACGTTGCTATTTGGACCTTTGCCAGTGCAGAGGATACGTTCTCAGGCGGTCAGCGGTGGCGCGATTTCGTGAAGGCCCTGTGTGATGCCGGCGCAAGCGTCAAAGCAACCGAGTTCTCCGGTTCAAGTCATACGATCTGGAACCGGGTGTACCAGGACCCCGCCGTGACCGACTGGCTGTTCAATCAGTCGACCCGGTAGATCCGCCACAGCTTTGCTAGGTCACATGGCGCGTGAGACAGGAACAGTTCCTCCTGACTGTAGTCAGTCTGCATATGATTGATCACCTTCTTGCTGGCCTACGGACCTTCTGCTCCCCCCAGTCCTGTAACTCTTGCCTCGTTATCCTTCTTATTACTGTTGAGGACGCATCTGACGGCAATCGCCCGACGAATGATCGGTCGCCCTAAGAGCCAAGACCGTACGTTGCGGGTCAAACCAGCGTGCACGACAGCATTGGATCCAAGCGATTCCGGGGGAAGCACAACGAAAGGAGGAGGAGGAGGACATGGTGCACTGCATTATGCGAATCGGCCAAGTACACATGGGCGCTATCCCTCTGGTGTCCGCTCTGATACTTCTGTTGTGCGGATGTCCACAATCGGGAGTTTCGGGACTCGGTTTGGGGACCCCTCTTCGAATGAATGAAGACGGCCTGGTGGCTGGCTACAGTTGGTCTCTCGACGAGCCGAGTCACGCGTTTCTATGGGACTCCGACGGAGGTCAACGTGACCTGGGAACACTTGGAGGAACCTATAGCCAAGCGACAGACATCAATGACAATGGGGAAACCGTCGGGTGGAGTAATACTTTATTGGGCGCAACGCACGCCTTTCTATGGGATTCCGTCAACGGCATGCAGGACCTGGGGACGCTTGGTACGGAGTTCAGCAGCGCATCAGATATGAACAACGCCGGCCAAGTCGTTGGTCAAAGCTCCACCTCGTCAGGCGATTCCCATGCGTTCCTATGGGACGGGACAAGCGGCATGCGGGATTTGGGGACCCTCGGTGGGCTAGCCAGCTCCGCGACGGCTGTCAATGAAGCAGGCCAGGTTGCAGGGGTGAGCACTACGGACGCGGGAGAGGAGCATGCTTTCGTGTGGGACTCCGCAACCGGAATGCAGGACCTTGGCACACTTGGCGGGGCCTTCAGTGAAGCCACCGGCATCAACGATAACGGGCAAGTCATTGGCCAGAGCCTGACAGACCGGGGCAGCCTGCACCCGTTCATCTGGGACTCCACAAGGGGTATGCAGGACTTAGGCTCCCTGGGAGGGTTTGAGGCGTTTGCGTATGATGTGAACAACAACGGACAAGTCGTGGGTAAGGCAAAGACGGATTTCGACTACTGGCACGCGTTTATCTGGGATGCAACAAACGGACTGCAAGATCTGGGGGCCCTCGGAGGCTTCCTGTCCAGCTCAGGAGTCGCAATCAATGAAGCCGGGCAAGTGGCGGGCACCGCGGATGAACAGGTCTTCCTCTGGGACGCAACAGAGGGATTTCAAATGGGACGTGACGGCGTGGCGGTGGACCTCAACGATGCCGGACAAGTGGCTGGCTGTTTTTATATCGGGCGGATCGTCTGGTTCATCCTGATCACCGGCTATTCGGAACCCCACGTCTTTGTCTGGGAAGACTAGACGTGCCTCTCACACGCGCAAGGCAGGAGCGTTTACTATGAGCAACAATTCCAGTAGAATAAAGACAGCGGTCCTTCTTGCAATCTTGATTCTCCCGGCCGGCTTGGTAGGCTGCCCCGGCCAAGGATTTCCGAGTTCAACAGACACGTGCCCTGAAATCGGCCCTGGAATCGCTCGCTTCATCAATGACTCTGGCCTGGTTGCAGGGGATGGCGGCGACTATGGCGACCCTTACGAGAATGTCGTGTTCGTTTGGGACGCTGCGGCTGGTTTCAAAATTGTTGGTCCGCCACGCAGTTCGGCGGTGGCCCTTAACGAAGCCGGACAGGTGCTCATCAAAGCCATCCCAGCGGAAACGCGATCGGGCTGTCTAGTGTGGGATGCCGTGCATGGGTTACAGGACGTTGGTACCATTGGGGGGCGATGGAGTGAACCTATTGCACTCAACGACAACGGGCTCGTACTGGGCAACAGTGTACGCGCTGACTGGGTCGAACATCTTATCTTGTGGGACGCGATAAACGGGCTACGGGATATTGGCGACCTCAGCGAGTACGGAGTTGTTAGCCTTGGGGCGCAGGTGTCTATCGCAGATATGAACAACAGTGGTATCATCGTGGGGACGATTGCGACGGTGCTTGATCGATTCAACACCTGGACCAGTCCCCGTGCGTTTGTTTGGGACCCCCAGCAAGGTCTGCAGATACTGGATACGCTTGGTGGAGATGGAAGCGCGGCAAACGCAATAAACAACAAGGGACAGGTCGTGGGGTGGAGCTATGTGGAGGATAATTACACGTGCCACGCGTTCCTCTGGACGGAAGACAGCGGTATGCTGGATCTCCACGATCTGAGCGGGGGAAGGAGTTGGGCGGTGGATCTCACCGACAATGGAAAGGTACTAGGGACAATCGAGTATTCAGACGAACACGGATCGGGCTCCATGGGGTTCTATTACGACTCTCGCCGTGGAATGCAGCGCATTCGGGCCTTTGGTGACTTGTCCAGCTTCTACGTTGAGGCCATCAACAGACACGGACAAGTTGTGGGTCAGGGGTCGATTGATAACGGCGGCTATGATCACGCGCTCCTGTGGGACCCGACCAATGGCACGCAGGATCTGGGGCCGGCATGCATGGAGTACCCGGCCATTTCGGGGGCGTTGGACATCAATGCGTCCGGGCAGGTCGTCGGTTGGATACACAGCGTTCAGAACAACATCGATGCGTACGTTTGGTAATACCCAGTATAGAGGTTAATGCCGCCAACGCAAGAGAATGCGAAAGGGCACGAGCGCGTCACGCGTAATCTGAAAATTCGGGGGTATGCTGAGACCCCACCGGTCAGAGCTTATGCGTTGCGAAGTACTTTTCGAAGGTATTCCGTGCCTGTTTAATCGGGGAACGCGTGTCATTGGACCCTGCCTCGAGCAGCCCCAAATGCAACAGAACTCGACCCCAGGAGGGGAACTGGTGGAACGTGTATTGAGAATGAAACGGTGCGGGAGACCAACGTTGACGCCAACCAGATGTCGACCGTGGGCCCCGGATACACGTGTTGCTTGCCAGCGTACCTGGCGAGTGACCGGGCCTTGAATCGATAGCGACGCATTGGCGCAGGCCGTAGAATTGACTGCATGCACTGGGGCCAGGAGATTCGTATGGATCTGTACGACAGGTCCACTCTTACGTGGGGCCAGTTTCTTCTCTGGGCTGGACAGCAACTGGCGCCGGACGCTTCTCACTATCATGCCGCGTCTCTCTTCGAAATGCCCCCGGGCCTGAACACGGAGCGTTTCCAACAAGCGTTCCAGATGCTGGTTGACCGAAGCGACACGCTGCGCTCAGTATTCCTGGAGCATGAAGGACGCACA
The DNA here is from genome assembly GCA_020847495.1 of Candidatus Hydrogenedentota bacterium. Taxonomy (GTDB): domain Bacteria; phylum Hydrogenedentota; class Hydrogenedentia; order Hydrogenedentales; family SLHB01; genus JAHDWY01. Next base: position 9,070 of record JADLCA010000024.1, read on the forward strand.
GAGCGACGGGTACTGTCAGAACTGGTGCGTCCAATTGAGATTGTTGACCTTTGCGGGGAACTTAACCCGCGAGACGCAATGCGTCAATGGGTGTCTTGCAGACTAACCCTGCCAATCAAGCTTGATTCTTGCCTGTTTGACTCCGTCCTGCTCAAGCTCGATGAGCATCGTTACTTCTGGTACCTTTGCCAGCACCACATCATCTGCGATGCTTGGTCAATGTCTTTGGTGTTTCGAAAGACTGGCGAGTTCTACGGCGCCCTCGAATCGGGCGGCGATCCCGGGTTGATTCGCGTACCATCGTACCGGGTCTTTGTCGAGGCCGACGCGGCTGCACGGCAGTCGGAAAAGGGCCGCGCTGCTGAGGACTACTGGTCCCGAAAGCTGGGAGAGAGAAGTGAACCCCTCGCCTTCTACGGCCGGCGGGGAAAGGCTCTTCCCACCCGCGCCGAGCGAGTGTCGCGCGACCTCGGCGAGGGTCGCTCGGTCCGGCTCGTATCACTTGCACAACGCCAGGGTCTATTCCACAAGAACCTCCATGTGACCCTAGCCAATATGCTGCTTGCATCGTTTGTCGCGTGGCTCCACCGCGTTTGCGACACTGATACCGTCCCAGTGGGTGTGCCCTATCACAACCGCACGACTTCCGAATTCAAGGAAACGCCCGGGCTGTTCATCGAGGTTCTGCCCGTTCGCAGCACGATGAAATCGACGGACACCTTCCTTGATCTCATGCTGAAACTGCAGGCCGAGACCTCCGAGAATCTCAAGCACCGGCCCTACTTTGCTCAAAACCGGCTTGATGCGCCAGCCTACGAGGTGATGTTCAGCTATCATGTCGCCACATTCGGAGAATTTGCCGGAAGTCGCGTGCCGCAAGAGTACCTCCATC
>JADLCA010000025.1 GCA_020847495.1 Candidatus Hydrogenedentota bacterium
ATCTGCGACGTCGATGCGAACATGCTGGCGGGAGCGGCGGAGCTTATCAGTCAACGCCAGAAGTCGGGCAAAGTCCCGCGTACCTACCGCGACTACCGGGAAATGCTCGCGGAGAAAGACCTCGATATTGTCCTCATTGGCACACCGGACCACTGGCACGCCCTAACGGCAATCGCGGCCATCGAGGCCGGTGCCCACGTGTACGTGCAGAAGCCTACGGCCGTCGATGTCCGCGAGAGCGAAGCGATGCTCGACGCGGCGCGCCGGCACAACCGCGTCGTCCAGGTGGGCACCCAGCGCAGGAGCACCCCGCACTTCGTCAATGCCAAAAAGAACGTAGTCGAGGCCGGCCTCCTCGGCAAAGTGGCGCATGTGGACCTCTGCTGCTATTACCACATGCGGATGAACGAGAATCCGCCGGAGGCGCCTGTCCCTGATTTTCTGGACTACGAAATGTGGACCGGGCCCGCGCCCTTGCGCCCCTACACGAAGCTGCCGCACCGCGGCTGGTGGCGTGCATTCATGGAATACAGCAACGGCATCACCGGCGACATGTGTGTTCACATGTTTGACGCCGCCCGCTGGATGCTCGGCCTGGGCTGGCCCAAACGCATCGCATCAACCGGGGGGATCTTCGTACAAAAGGAATCCGCGGCGACCACGAGCGATACCCAGACCGCGACCTTTACGTACGATGACCTGACCGTGACCTGGCAGCACCGGACCTGGGGCAGTGCGCCTGATGCCGAGTATCCGTGGGCTTTGACGATTTGTGGCGACAAGGGCACGCTCAAGGCCAACCTCGAGCATTATGACTTCACCCCCTTGGGCGATGGTCAACCGATCCACGAGGATTGCCTGTACGAGCGCGAGCAATACCCCGAAGACCTCACCGAGAAGGACATCGAGCTGTACGCCGCCTCTGCCTCGCGCCGGCACATGCTCGACTTCCTCGCGGCCATTGAAAACGGCAACCGGCCCTGCGCCGATATCGAAGAAGGACACATCTCGTCCGCGAGCTGCATTCTCGCGAATCTCGCCATGAAAACCGGCAGGACACTTGAATACGATCCCCTGAAAAGGGAACTTGCTGGCGATCCAGAGGCCAACGCGCTGCTGCGCCGGCCCTACCGCGAACCCTGGCAACATCCTGCGGGGTGACAACAGTGCGGCTACCGCGTGAAATGCTCCCACGCGAAACTTTCGACGGCGCTCTTGACGTGCTGCACTTCGTCCTGAGTCAGCGTCTCGCCGCACTTTTTCCAGAAGTCATCCCAATCAAAACGCATGACAACGCAATCGGCACTCGCTACAACGGTCGCCGCCCGGGAATGAGAAGGATTGTATTGAATGATCTCCCCTATCAACTCGGGGGCGTCTTCAGAGTGCAATTCTCCTGATGCCTTGCGAATCGCCACGGACCCTTTCAGCAGGATGTAGCCCACGCTCTTTGTCCTGTCTCATTCACGAATCCATGTTTCGCCAAGCGGTACGGATCGTAGCGCCGCCACCTCCTGGAGAACACGAGACACCTTGTCCCGGAGCGGATCGGAAAGGGACTGCATGAATGCCATGCCATTCAGAATTCCGCGCAACTCGTCAGAATCCATGCTGAATACCTCCCATTGTCGCACCCGGCGGAAACACCGCTGCCACCTTCCACGTAAAGCGAACGTTGAACGAATCCAACTGCCTCAGCCCTCACGTATCCACCATAACATCAATGTAGACCCTTCTTTTCGCACCGTCAACGCCTACTTCTTCCGTTCACTGCAGTACGGTGCCTGGCAGGGCTTTCCGTACGGCGGGGAATCGTGTATCCCCGCCCCCTCTTCGGGACTTCGCATGACGCCAACCCAGCGGTCTGCGTAAGCCAAAGCAGCAATGGCGCTTACAGAGCCGCGACGACAATTTGCTTTATCATGTATTGACGAGTTATGATTAGCGGGTATGTATTTGTGGCTTCGCACAGCCGTGGAGTCACTGTACACCTGGCTGCGATAACCGAACACGTTGGGGGGTAAGCGCGTCACTGCGCGCGTGAGCTGGCATTCGGATGGAATACCTTTTCATATTGGCGATGGTGGCCTTGGCGGCCGCAATGGTTGGGGGCGGACTGGTGGTGTCCCGCTTGGCCGCGCCACGCTTTCCCGGTGGCCTCAAGGATGTGCCCTACGAGTGTGGTGAGCAACCCATCGGTCAGGCCTGGATCCAGTTCAACATCGGCTATTACCTCTTTGGACTCCTGTTCCTCGTCTTTGACGTGGAAGCGGCGCTCATGTATCCCTGGGCGATCGTGTTCCGTTCGGTTGGACTCGCCGGTCTGATCGAGATGGGTATCTTCATTCTAGTCCTCATTGTTGGCTTGGTTTACGCGTGGCGCAAGGACGTGCTCGAATGGGTGTAGCGCTTGGGAAACTCCCCGGCATCGTCGAGCGCTTCCCCGGCGGCGCCATGGCGATCACGCGTCTGGATGCAGCCATAAACCTTGCCCGTTCAAACAGCCTATGGCCTCTGATGTTCGGCACGAAGTGCTGCGCCATCGAAATGCTCATGGCCACCGGCGCCTCCCATCATGACCTGGCACGCTTCGGCGCCGAGGTGGCCCGCGCTTCCGTGCGCCAGGCCGACCTGATGGTGATAGCCGGCGCCATCGTGAAGAAAATGGCCCCGCGCATGCGCCTTCTGTACGAACAAATGGCCGAGCCGCGTTACGTAATCGCCACCGGCTCCTGCGCCATCTCCGGCGGCCCCTTCATGTACAACTCGTATACCGTGGTCCGCGGCGCCGATGAGGTGGTACCGGTGGACGTGTATGTGCCCGGCTGCCCTCCGCGCCCCGAAGCCTTCTTCTGGGGACTGCTCACGCTGCAACGCATGATCCGCGAGGGGGAGACCATTCGTGAGCCCGGCATTCGGAGGAAACCCGTGATGGCCGCGCTTCCCGAGGATGTGTCTCTTCACGAAATCCGCGCGGAAATCCGGGCGGCACTGGCCAATGAGAATGTGATCGACGTGACGCAAGCCGCCAATCAGAAACCGTGGGCGCGCAAGGTGAGAGAATGGATCCAGAGAGCCTCCTTGCGCTAGTTGAAACCGAACATCCCTCGATACGCCGCCGGTCTCACGCGGACCGTCCGGCTGTTTCCGTGCCGTCCGGCGAATTGCTTGCCGTCATGACAACGTTGCGCGATCACGCCGACCTTCGCTTCGATTTGCTCCTCACGCTTACCGCCGTGGACTTTCCCGGCGAAGACCGGTTCGAGCTGCTGTATCGCCTGTATTCCACCGTCCATGGGCTTTGGTTGATTGTCAGCTCGGACGTTCCCCGGTCGCGCCCGGTCGCGCCTTCCGTTTCGTCGCTGTGGCCCATCGCCGAGTGGCAGGAACGTGAAGCCTACGATCTGATGGGTGTCCTGTACGACAATCACCCCGATCTTCGGCGCGTCTTTCTTGAAGATGACTGGGTCGGTTATCCCCTGCGCAAAGACTACCAGGACGAGTACATGCTGGAACTGCCGAAATGACCGTACACGTCCGCACCCTCGACGAACTCCTGCATGCGCCCCTGGAAGCCGACAGCGACCTGACGACGCAGGAGTACCTGGTCAACATGGGGCCGCAGCATCCTATCGCGCACGGCTCCCTGCGTGTGGTGGTGCGTCTGGATGGCGAGACCGTCAAGGAAGTCATTCCGGTGCCGGGGTACGTGCATCGCGGCGTCGAGAAGATGTGCGAACACCTGAACTACCGCCAGGTGATTCCCTACACCGACCGCCTCGATTACCTCTCGGCGATCATGAACAACTGGGCCGTGGCGAAGACCGTTGAAACGGCCGCGGGGATTGAGACCAACGACCGCATCGAAGTCATCCGCACCATCATGGCGGAGTTGCAGCGGCTCCAGAGTCACGCGCTTTGGTGGGGTGTGACGGGGATGGACTTGGGCGCCTATACCGCCTTTCTCTACGGCTTTCGCGAACGCGAAATCATCGGCGAGATCTTCGAAGAAACCATCGGCGCCCGCCTCACGATGAACTACATTCAGCCCGGCGGCCTGATGTACGACATCAAGCCCGACTTCGCGGCGAAAGTGAAGAAGTTGCTTCCCTATCTCAAGGACTGCGTCGAGCAATACGAAACGTTGCTCAGCGGCAACGTCATATTCCAGGAACGGCTTCGCAACGTCGGTATCGTGGACGGCGCGCGCGCCGTCGCATTGGGATGCACGGGACCCGTCGTGCGGGCGAGCGGCGTGCCCCTCGATCTCCGCGCCACGGAACCTTACGGCGCCTACGGGAAAGTCCAGTTCAACGTCGTGGTCGGAACCGTTGGCGATTGCTGGGACCGGTACTACGTGCGTTTGGAAGAAATGCGCGAATCGATCCGCATCATCGAGCAGCTCATCGACGGCATCCCGGATGGTCCCTATTCCACCATCCGCTATAACGTCGAGTTGACCCTCCCCGAAGGCATTCACTACGGGCAGGTGGAGACGGCGCGCGGGGCGTTTGGCGTGCTCATCGTGTCCGATGGCAAGCGGGAAATCCCGTATCGTCTGCACTTCCGCTCCCCCAATTTCAACAACCTTTGGGTCGTCACCGCAATGGCGCCGGGATGGCGAATCGCGGATTTCATTTCCATACAATCCAGCCTCGACCTGGTCATACCGGACATTGACCGATGAGTTCACGCGCGTGATGCAATTCGTACACACCATGGCGGCCGCTGCCGCAACGAACACCACCTGGACGCCCCAAACGCTGGCGGATCGTGCTGTCGATTCAGTGCCCCATAGCCTTTGGCTCACTGCTGGGTATTTCCTGCTGGCCGTGGTGGGCGTCGCGGCGCTCCTGTCCTTCCTGGGCATGGCGCTCATCTACATCGAACGCAAGATTGCCGCCCACTTCCAGTGCCGGTTGGGCCCGACGCGCGTAGGCCCGTTTGGTCTTTTGCAGACGCTGGCGGACACGCTGAAGCTGGTGTTCAAGGAGGATTTTGTTCCGCCAAAGGCTGATCGTTCCCTGCACATGCTGGCTCCGTTTCTCGCGCTCCTCGTCCCCGTCGTGCTGCTCGCGCTCATCCCGTATTCGCCGAATGTACAGGTCGCCGACCTCAACATCGGCATTCTGTTTATTACGGCCATCGGCGGCTTCGGCGTGATGGGCATCCTCATTGCCGGGTGGAGCTCCAACAACAAGTGGTCCATGATCGGCGCCATGCGCGCCGGAGCGCAGATCATCTCTTACGAACTGTCCGCGACCCTGGCCCTTCTCGTCGTTGTGCTCTTCTCCGGCACGATGTCACTGACGGGAATCGTCCTCAGCCAGCAGGAAGGCTGGTGGATTTGGCGAGGGCACGCGGCCGGCTTCGTGGCCTTTCTCATCTACCTTGTCGCGTCCACCGCCGACCTGAACCGCACCCCCTTTGATATTCCCGAAGGCGAGTCGGAATTGACCGCCGGCTTCCACACCGAGTACTCCGGTCTTCGCTTTGCCTTCTTCTTTCTCGCGGAATTCATCAACATGTTTACCGTGTCCGCATTGACCGCCACCCTGTTTCTCGGAGGCTGGATGCCTTTCCACGTGGGTGACTGGACCGGGTTCAACGCGGCGATGGACACCATCCCGCCGGGTATCTGGTTCCTGGCAAAGACAACTGCGGTGATTTTCGTCATCATGTGGTTCCGTTGGACGTTTCCGCGCCTGCGGGTGGACCAACTCATGCATCTGGAGTGGAAAGTGCTGTTGCCCCTGGGATTCGCGAACCTCTTCGTCGCCGCCGTAGTGGTGTTGACGGAACTGTATCCCTTTCCCCTGGGCAAATGATGGACCTGCGCTGCTGATAAAACGATGGCTATGATACACGCGATAAAGGTGGCTCAAGAAGAGCGGTTGTTTGCGGGGAAATCCGTCTCCGTGGCCGTCATCACCCGCGGCCGTCCGCCCGGTTACCTTCGGGTCGCTTTCAGTGCCGTGACGGGACTGCTGCGTGGGCTGTGGCTCACCTTGGGTTATCTGTGGTCGCCGGAGGCCATCGTCACAAGGCAGTATCCCGAGAACCGGGCCACGCTACAGCTCACGGAACGCTTCCGTGGAAACCTCCGGTTCAAGTTTCCCAATGAGAAAGCGCAGGAGGATCACGCGGCGTTCATTGAGCAGTTGGCCCACGAGACGCAAACGCACGCGCATGTCGCTGCCGATCTCGTTCGCGAAGAAAACGAGACCCGCTGGTATCACAACTGCACCGGCTGTGGAAAGTGCCAGGAGGCCTGCCCGAACGCGTCTATCAAGGTATTCACGCGTCAGGGAGAAATCCTCGAGGATCGCGAGGTGGACCGCTTTGTCTGGCGACTCGATTCCTGCATGTTCTGCAACGCGTGCGTGCAGGCGTGCCCGTGGGATGCCATCGAGATGACCGGCGGCTTCGAGAACGCCGTCTACGATCGCCGGCTTCTGGTGTACAACCTGAACAGGCTCGCCGGACCGCGCATCAATTACATTGAGGAAGAAGAGAATCCCGACGTACGAAAGCGCATGGTGGAACGTCGCGATCGTTACGGCGGCGAGGTGCCTCTCAATGGTTTCGCGCTTCCCAACCTTCCTCCGGTAACCACACCGATGGAATCCGGCTCCCGTGCCATAGACGCGGATGCCCAAGCGAGGCTCACATGATTGCTGACGCCGTTTACACCGTGATGTTTTACGGATTCTCCGCGGCGGTCGTCATCCTGGCGCTGGCGGCGGTGAACATGCGGCAATTGCTCCGCGCGGCCCTCGCGTTGATGGGCATGCTGGCGCTGAGCGCAGCGTTGTACATCATGCTGCGGGCGGAGTTTCTTGCCGGCGTGCAGATCCTCGTCTACGTCGGTGGCATCGTCGTTCTGATTGTGTTCGCAATCATGCTGACACGTTCTTCTGAACTGCTCGAAGACCTGCCCCGCACGTCGACCCGTTGGTACGGCGGAGTCGCCTCGATACTCTTCATGCTTGTCGCCTGCGGGGCCCTGTGCATGACACCCTTCCCCGTGCAGTCCAATGCAGAACCGGCCGGCGATGAAATCCGGAAGATTGGACTTGCCCTCCTCGAACAGGGTTCCTCGGGCTACCTGCTTCCGTTTGAGCTGATTTCTTTGTTGCTGCTCGTGGCCGTTATTGGCGGCACCGTTATTGCGCGCAAGACGCGGCCTCGCAATCAGCCTTTCACGACCGGCGGCGACCTGCACGGCGAAGCGATTGTCCAGGCGGCGCGGGGGCAGGGAGACGTAACTCCGGGGGATCGGCACTCATGACGGAAATGCTCGCGCGTTTCGCACCGGGCCTGCAGGAGTGGCTTGTCCTGTGTGCCGTACTTTATGCAATCGGCCTGTACGGGCTGCTCACGCGCAGGAACGCCATCGCGCTGCTCATGGCGGCGGAGATCATGCTGAACGCGGCGGCACTGAATTTCGTCGTCCTGAATCGCTTCACGTCGCCCCAACTCGTCGATGGCCACGTCATGGCGTTGTTCGTGGTGGTGCTCGCGGCCGCCGAAATTGTGGTCGGGATGGCCATTGTCGTGGCGCTCTACCGGATACGCAACACCGTCGACATCAGCCACATGAATTACATGAAGGGATAGCGGGTATGGCCGGCGCAAGTGGATGGATGATGCAACATGCGTGGTTGATCCCCGCCTTGCCCTTGCTCTCCTTTGCCTTCGTGGGACTGTTCGTCAGCTCCGTCTCGAAACGGGCAGCGGGCATCGTGGCGACCTTGTCCATTGTGACGTCGGCCATTTGCGCGTATATACTCGCCTGGGAGTACTTCACGCTGTACCCGCCGGGAGGAGAGCACCCCGCGCTCGTGCCGTGGTCCTATGAATGGCTCCGGTATCAGCCTGGTCTCTCGGTGAACGTCGGCGTGCTCGTCGATCCCATCTCGGTTCTCCTCTTGATCGTGGTGACGACCGTCAGTTCGCTCGTGCACATCTACAGCAACGCCTACATGCACGGCGAGCACGGGTTCGGGCGTTACTTCACCTTCCTGAATCTCTTCACGTTCAGCATGTTGGGCCTGGTCGTCGCGCCGGACATTATCCAAATGTATGTC
>JADLCA010000026.1 GCA_020847495.1 Candidatus Hydrogenedentota bacterium
TCTCAGGACGACAGGCGCGATCGCAGAAAACTTGAAACAGGGCATCGACTACCTCAACAGTCACCCCCGCCCGTACCGTTGGACGAAGGCGCTTTGAATATCGCGATACTTATGAACTACACCACTATGCTCGGAGCCGTCAGGCAACCTCACCAGCTTGTTCCGGTATACCAGGGAACGCGAATAGACGAAAGCCCCGCGGCGGCCCATGCCGGCGAGCTTGTTGCTCCAGAACTGATGCCAGAAGGGGTGGTCCTCCCGATCCGGCACACCGGTATAGAAGCGGGTCTCTATGAGGGTCCAGCCGGATGCGTTCGACACCGTGGAGGCCAGCGCAAGCGGATCATAGTTGGGGTACGTGTAACCGAAGGCGTGCCGGGCGGCGTGGTAGAGATTCTGCCCGTCAAAGAACGCGACAGCTCGCTTCGAGGCGGGTTCGACTGCCATGTCAAGCGGCAGCCTCCGTAAAAAGATAACCCACCGGAGGGCTTGCGCCAAGTCCAGTGGGTAGGAATTTCAAACACTAGTCTAACACGGTTGATATCTCCGTTGATATATGCCGTAACCTCCGTTCCCTTCGGAATTGTGATGTCTTTGCCATGCATGAACAAGAACAGCGGGGCGGCTGGGAAGAAGACGATGGCCGTCGCAACCATCCCGCCGGTCATTGCGCCTGTATGCCCTCCGCCCTTGGTCTCCCTTATCGCTCTTAGGGCTGCCTTCTCTCCGCTGAGAAGTCGCACGTAATCGATGTTCACGTTCAGTTTGCCGCCGCGCCCCATCCGCCTCTTGGGCTGGGCCTCGGTCACGGTTGCCATGGCCGACGCTCCACGCGCGATGACCAAGATGTCGTCCACCTTCACCTCCTCCAGAACTTCGAAATCGACCGTCTCCCCGGTCTTGGCGTCCGCAGAGGACAGGTTCCTCGTCAACCTGAGCTTCAACGGTGTCCCGTCCGGGAGTTGGACAGGTTCGGTGGAAGGGCTTCCAGTCCCGGACCCCGCGCCGGGTGAGTTCTTTTGCAGCATTGCGGCGATGACCCTATCTGATACACCCGCAGCCTTGAGTGCAATCAGGTCATCGGGGCTGAGGGAGAACCTACCTTCATGTTGGGCAATAGCTCCAACAACAACCTCATCTGCGAGTCCAGCCCTGACCATCTTCAGGACAGCCTCGTTGGTGAGTATTGTCTGGCCCCAGATCACTTGGACAAGAACAAGGAGAACCGTCAATCGCGAGAACATTTGCCGACCTCCAAGATTGCAGTCTGGTAAGGCCCGCCTGCGGCAGGCCCAAATGGATTATGCATCCCCCACTGTCACACCGGCCGCGGCTGCGGTGCGGTCAGATAGGAAAAGCTCTCGCGCGTGGGTGCTCGACAGAGAAACCGAATCTGTAGAGCATCCTCCCATGCGGAAAACCGAGATTCAGAGGTTCACATCCTGGCTGGGCAAGCGCTCCTACAAGGCGCGGCTTGAGCGGCTGGGACTGGAGCGTTTGCAGGAGATCGCCCGCGAGAACGGCAAGAAGGGCTGGCGGCCAAAGGGAAGCGGAAAGAAGAAGGGAGGCGAGTGATTTCGGTCTACCGGCCAACATATCGTGACCCGAAAACGGGGAAGTGCGTGAAGGCGCGGGTTTGATGGACGGGGTTCACCTTGGCGGGACGGCGCGTGCGGGAGTCCACGCAAACCACCCGCAAGACTCTGGCGGTCGAGTATGAGAAGCGGCGGCGTTTGGAGTTGGAGCGCGCCTACGCGGGCGTGCCCACCGAAGGGCGGTCGGCCCGCATCCGCAGCGTGAAGGACACCCTCGAATCCTACCGGCAAGGGTACGCATTGAACCACCGGCCCGCGTCCGTCGCCTCCGTACGTTCCGCGTTGGCGAACGTAGAGCGGTTCATGGGCTCCGGTCTTCTGCCCGACCTGACCGAAGACCGCATCCGCCGCTACGTCACCGCACGCCTGAACGAAGGGACGGGCGGCGCACCGTGAACTCTGAGCTGGGCGAACTCAGCCGCGCCCTCGGCCACCCGTGGCGGTCGCTCTGGCCCCGGCTGCCCTGATCCGCGCCGCTCTGCTCACGGGCGCGCGCGCCGGGGAGATCAGCGGGCTCCGGTGGGCGCAATTTTGATCTGCCGGACCGCAGCATCACCATCGGCGTGGCGAAGACGAAGGCGGGCACGGACCGCGCGATTCCCATGTCCGAAGACTTGTACCACGTCATGAGCGCGCATGCCATTTGGTTCACCGCCACGTTCGGCGAGACCACTCCGGAGCATTACGTCTTCCGATTCGGCAGTCCGATGCCCAAGGACCCCGCCCGCCCCACGGTGGAGATCAAGACGGCATGGGCCAGCGTCCGCATGGCGGCCGGCGTGGATTGCAGATGGCACGATCTTCGCCATACGGCGGCCACCAAGCTCGCGGAAGCGGGCGTGCCGGAGGGAACGTTCAAGACGCTGTTCGGTTGGATGCACGCGCGCCTGATCGAACGGTATTCGCACGTCCGGATGGAAGCGAAGCGCGAAGCGGTGAAGGCGATGCGGCTGGCCGGTCCGGCCCCGGATCCGGTTGGGGTCCCCAAAGATTCCCCCAAAGAATTGAAAACGGGGGCAGTTCAGTGAGGCGCCGGATTCTCGTAAGTTATTAAAACAGCTTGGTGAGCCGGGCGGGACTCGAACCCGCGACCCTTTGATTAAAAGTCA
>JADLCA010000027.1 GCA_020847495.1 Candidatus Hydrogenedentota bacterium
AGCATGCCAATCCTCAACGAGGTGAACCACCGACCGGAGAGCCGTATGCGGGAGAACCGCCCGTACGGTTCGGAGGGAGGGGAGACCGGGCAACCGGTCTTCCCTACCCCTATCCTTGCTACTTCCCCCTTGTTGCTCACTTTGTTGAATCGGTGCAATTGGTGAAATCGGTGGATGATGCACTTCGTTTGATTGCGGTCTTGGCCGCGCCCCCTGCGCCCCGTGTCTGTGCGCGTCACGGTGCGGTTGCGTCTTCCTTACGCTTCAAACGCGCTACCACCTCGACATGTTCCGTGTGGGGGAACAGATCGACCCCGCGCAGATCGATCAACTCGTACGCCGCGAGAAACGACGGCAGTTCGCCTGCCAATACCTGCGGTTTGCACGACACATAGATGATCTCGGGGGGATGCAGCGCCACGAGCCGTTTCAAGGCCTTGGGGTGCAGGCCCGCCCGCGGCGGATCGACCACGACGAGGCTGCGGGATTGCAGTTTCCCCTGCGCGGACAGCGTGTCGCGCAGGTAGTCCTCCACCTTCTGCGTGATGAACATGACGTCATCGACGCGATTCGTTTCGCTGTTGTGGGTGCCGTCGATCGAAGCGGACTCTTCGCTCTCGACACTGACCACGCGGTCCACCAGGTCCGCGCACGTCAGTGCAATGCCGCCTGAACCTCCATACAAATCGTACAGGATGCGCGGACGGCTCTCGCGCACCCACCCGCGGATGATCCCGTACAGCCGTTCCGTGGCCAGCGTGTTCGTCTGGAAGAAGCTGAATGGGGAGACCCTGAAACGCAGCCGGCGCGTCGAAGCGCCGTCCGGCACCTCAAGCGCTTCCTCGATGGTCGCTTTGCCATCCAACACCACGATCTCGTCTGCGGCCGCGATTTCCGCCTTGCCTCGAAACACAGCCCACTGAATGCTGTCGCAGGGGAAGGAGGTCTGGACGGCCTCAATAAATCCCTGCCGGTCCAGTTCGCCCTCATTCGTGATGAGGACGGCCATCCGCTCCCCAGTCCGCTTGCCTTCACGAATCAACAAGATCCGCAGGTAACCATCCTTTGTCTTGGAACTGAACGCGGTCAGCTTGCGGTCACGTGCCCAAGTTCGCACCGATGCCAGCAATGCATCCGTTCCCTCCGGGCCAATGCGGCACTCATCGATGTCGAGCGTCCAGAACCACTTGCCGCCGCGCTTGAACCCCAGCACCGTTTCGCGCGGAAAGTCCTTTGGGGGCGGCTCGGGGTAGTGCTTGCGCCCGAAATTGAGGTCGAGCTTGTTCCGGTAGTGCCATATGGACGGAGACGCCGTGATTTCGATCGCGCCGCTCCAATATGGCTTGAAAAGGCCTTCCAGGCGCGAGGCCTTCTGCGAAAGCTGTTCCGGGTACGCTACATGCTGTTCCGTGCAGCCGCCACACTCGCCAAAATGCGGGCAACGATCCCCCTCGGGAACAATCTCGGCAGCGCCGCTCATCTCTTCGTTCACGTGGCTCTCTTTTCTACTCGACAGGACGCGACGTCCCGTTCACGCGGACGATTATACCTGCCCAGAATCGGGGATGGAAAAACCGCAAAGCTCGTCCTGACTTGATTCACCAACGGCGAAGCTCTACGATTCGTAACTAAGGTCCTATGGCTACTCAGATTACGCGAGAAGAACTACTGCCGATCCTTCCTGCCCGGCCCTCCACTGGACACAAAGGAACGTTCGGCCATGTCCTCATCCTGGCTGGTTCGCGCGGTTTCACCGGCGCGGCCAAGCTCGCCGCGGAAGCCGCGGGGCGCTCTGGCGTAGGTCTGGTCACGGTCGGCGTGCCCGGCACGGTCGCGGATTGCATAGCGGCCGCGCTCGTGGAAGCGATGAGCCTCGCCTTGCCCGATACCTTGCAGGAGACCTTCTCCACCTCCGCCGTCGCGCAGGCGCTCGACGCCACACAGACCCGCGACGCGGTCGTGCTGGGCCCCGGTATCTCGCAGCACGCGGACACGCGCCGCTTCGTCCACGAGTTTATCGCAGGTTGCACGGCACCACTCGTGGTCGATGCGGACGGGCTGAACTGCATCGGTCCTGCCCCCGGCGCTCTGGCGGCCGCGAAGACCCGCCTGGTGCTCACGCCCCACCCCGGTGAAATGGCGCGCTTGCTCAATTGTTCCGTGGAACAGGTGCAGCGCGACCGGGAGGCCGCGGTGAAACTGCTCTCCACTACCTGCGGTTGCGTGACGATCCTGAAGGGCAATGGTACCGTGGTCGCCGATGCCGAAGGCACGTGTTGGCTCAATCCCACCGGCAATTCAGGACTTGCCAAGGGCGGCACCGGGGATGTGCTCGCGGGGCTTCTCGGCGGGCTTCTTGCCCAACGCATGGAACCCTGCGCCGCCGCACGGCTCGCCGTCTATCTGCATGGGCTGGCAGGAGACCTCGCGGCGCGCGATCACACGGAGCGCGGCATGGTCGCGCGCGACGTTATCGCCGCCATCCCGGCGGCATGGCGCGAGCTGGAAAGGACCCGCTAGTCGATGCGTTGCCTGAATGATATGGGCGAGTTCGGGTTCATTGACCGCCTCGCGCGCATCATCCCCTCCACCCCTACCGTGATTGAAGGTATCGGCGACGACTGCGCCGTGCTCCGCGTGGGAGAACGCCTGGTGCTCGTTTCCACGGATATGTTCATTGAGGATGTTCACTTCCGGCGCGAAGGCGTCTCGCCCCGCGATATCGGCTGGAAGGCCGCATCCGCCTGCCTGAGCGACATCGCCGCCATGGGCGGCGCGCCCATGTACTGTCTGACGTCCCTCGCGTGTTCTGGCGACGAGACCGCCGTCTTTCTTGAAGAGATCTACCGCGGGATGCTGAGTGCCATGTCCCGCTTTGGCGTCGTCATAGTCGGTGGCGATACGACACGTTCTTCCCGCGGCATCATTATCGATGTCATCGCGGTCGGTGAAGCCATTGGGGGCCACTTTCTACGGCGCCGTGGCGCCAAGGTGGGCGATGTCCTCGTCGTGACCGGCGCGCTGGGAGGCTCCTCGGCCGGTCTTCACGCGTTAACCCATGGCATATCCTGCGAGGAACTTGTCCAGGCGCACATGTACCCCAATCCCCGCATTCTGGAAGGGCAATGGCTGTGCGCCCACGACAGCATCCACGCCATGATCGACATCAGCGACGGGCTCTGCCAGGACGCCGGCCACCTGGCCAAGGCCGTGCGGCTTGGCATGGACCTCCATCCCGAACGGCTCCCGGTTACACCGGCTCTCGAAAAGTACTGCGCGGAGCACGGGCTGGACCCTGTCCATCTCATGCTTACGGGCGGTGAAGACTACGAGCTGCTCTTCGCGGCCGACGCCAAGACCGTGGAAAAGACCATGGAGGCTTTTCATCACGAGTTTCGCCTGCCCACCACTGTCATCGGCGCCGTTACTGACGAATGGACCGGCGTCCGTGTCAACGGGCAAGTACCTTCACTCGGCGGATTCGACCACTTCAAGCCGCAAGACCCCGGCGCCTCTTAAGGACACGGGAATACCTTCTGGCGTGTGCCTTTTGGAGCGGGTGAACGAGCAAGCTCGCAACCAAGGGAAGAAACGTCATCGCCTCTGTTTCAGAAGAGACACAGGCGAGGGCGCCTGTGCCACACGTCCATACCCAATTCCTCGTTGGTCTGATACTCTTCAAGTCCTAATGCTAACGAAAGTCCGAATGAAAGGAAGAGCCAGCCAAGGGCCAGGCCAAGCGCGTGTGGCACAGGCGCCCTCGCCTGTGTCTTGATATTAAGCGCAGGTAGGGATGCCAGCGTTCCTACACGCTCGCTAGAAATACTCCGGAGCGTTGCCCTTCTTCCACTTGATGTTGCAGCCCATGCTCGGGCGCTGCTGTCCCGCGACTGGTTCGCCCGCCAGCACCGCGTCCAGCGCGGCCCGCAGGTCTTTGCCCGTCACCGGCACCCCATTGCCCGGCCGGCTGTCATCCAACTGGCCCCGGTACACCAGGCGCCGCTCGCCGTC
>JADLCA010000028.1 GCA_020847495.1 Candidatus Hydrogenedentota bacterium
CTCCTCATGTTGCTTAATAAAGAGGGCGGGGCCTGGCTCATCGTGGGATCGAGCGAGGTCTGAACGCGACCAGGCAAAGCCATTTTCCGTGCCGCCCCTGCGAACCCTTCGCGGGGCGGTGCGCTACTTAATCGGCGTACACGACGGTGCCGGGCTGCTGGGCCCGTGCCGCATCCAGACGCCGCCGTGCGTTGATAAGCAACATGCTCGCCGCCTTCCCGTCGTCCGGAAAGCATGCTACCGCGTAGCGCAGTCCCGCATCTTCCGGGCACGAACGCTTCAGGCGTTGTACCGCCCGCAGTGCACCTTCGCCGCTGGTCTCTCCCATCAGGACGGCCGCGCAATCGCGTAGTTCGAGCAATTCATCGCTGCGGCGGACCAGCGGAGCAATCATCATGGAGAAGTCCGATTGATCGCATTCTCCGCTCATCATGACGAGCGCGAGATTTCTCCGGTACCGCTCCGAAACGCGAAGGGCGTATTGAAAGACTCGGTCAAAATTGAGAACAGCCAGCTCTTCCCCAGACATACGCAATTCCCCACCGTCACCCGCTTGTAAACTGCACCAGATACTCCTTCGACGTGATCCCCGCTCAGGCTAGCGGAAACGACTGGAAAGGTCAAGAACGCGCAAGACACGCGGGCACGGCCCTCCGCATAAGACGCGGTTCCGCGCCGCGCCTCGCACAATCGGGCATGCGGAAACAGACCCACAATTGCGGCCGTGCCGCCTGCCGGTCCGCAGATCTTGTACGCGCCAGGATGAACTCCTGCGGATTGTGGTTGAAGTCCACCGATACGGCGCTCTACCATGCAAATTGCACGGGGTGCTATGGGGTGCTAGCATGAGGTTCTGAGAAGGAGTGGACGGGCTACATGCATGATCTGGGCAAGCTGAAGGGAATCTCCGAATGGCCGGCCATGCGGAGCAGTATCGAGAAGGCCGTGGCCGATATGGTGGGGGAGATTCCAAAAGAAAAGGTGGAGTTGCAGCTCAAGACGCAGGATGAGCTGTCCTTCCCCGGGTTTACCCGCCGTAAAATCTCCTACTTCGTGACTGAGTGGGAGAGGGTTTCGGCCTGGCTTTTCATTCCAGACGGCAAAGACGAGGTGCCGGCCATCCTGTGTTGCCACCAAACTGTGCCGCAGGGGAAGGACGAGCCCGCCGGTATCGAAGGAGACCCGCGCCTTGCGTTCGCGCGCCACTACGCGGAGCTGGGCTATGCGACAATCGCGCCCGACTGCATCACCGCGGGCGAGCGGGTTCCGCACCGCTTGGAACCTTACGACACGCGGTCCTTCTACAAGGATTTCCCCAAGCTCTCAGCCATTGGCAAGATGGTCGCCGATCACGTGCGCGCGCTGGATGCCTTGTGCGAGACGAAACGGGTTGACCCGTCGCGTCTGGGCGTCGTGGGGCACAGTCTCGGCGCCTACAACGCCCTGTTCCTGGCGGGCTACGACGAGCGCATTCAGTGTTGTGTGGCCAGTTGCGGATTCACGCGGTTCGCGGAAGACAAGAATCCGGAACGCTGGGCCCGCGACGAGGGGTTCGTCCATCTGCCCCGTTTCAAGGAGGCGCTGGCCAAAGGCGAGTATCCGTTCGACTGGGAGCACATCCTCGCGCTGGTCGCGCCGTGCCCAACCCTCCTCATCACCGCGCTGAACGATACGGTTTTCTCCAACACCAAGAGCTGCGCGAAAGCGGTCAAATCCGCCCAGTCGGTCTACCGCCTGCTTGGGGCGCCAAATGCCCTCGAACACTTCACGCATTCCGACGGACACGCCGTCACCCAAGAGGTTCTTGAAGTCGCGGATGAATGGCTGGAACGCTGGTTGTGACAAGCCGGAGAACAAAAGAACGATAGTGACTCGTAAACTCCGGCTATATGAATGCATAGACTGCACCAGACGGTTTCTAACCCGTTCGGGCGAATAAGTCTCTAGGCGCGTGGTGTTACGCACACGGTGAGACCGGGGGGCGAAACGCAGTCAGGGAGTGAATATGGCCAGTTTAAGAGAGACCGCCACCGCGGAACTAAGTCCGGAAGCCGTTGTAGACCAGCGCGTTATGAAGTTGTTAAGCAACATCGAGCGCGTCATTTTCGGCAAGCGCGAGGTCATCAAGCTCTGTGTAACGGGCTTGCTCGCCAGAGGACACCTCCTCATCGAAGACGTGCCCGGAATGGGCAAGACCACCTTGGCCCAAGGCTTGGCGCGCTCCATCGAAGGCACCTTCCACCGCGTCCAGTTCACGAGCGACATGCTTCCATCCGACATTCTGGGCGTGTCCATCCTGAATCAGCGCACGCAGGAGTTTGAGTTCCGGCCCGGCCCTATTTTTGCCAACGTGGTCCTGGCGGACGAGGTCAACCGCACCCCGCCCAAAACCCAGAGCGCCCTCCTGGAGGCCATGAGCGAATTCCAGGTCTCGGTGGACGGCGCCACGCGCACTCTGCCGAATCCTTTCATCGTGTTGGCCACTCAAAATCCCATTGAATATGAAGGCACCTACACCCTGCCCGAATCCCAGTTGGACCGCTTCATGCTCCGCGTCGAAATGGGGTATCCCGGAAACGACGATGAGCTTCACATCATGCGCAGGCGCGATCCCCGCACCGATTTGGATCAGCTTAAGCCGGTGCTGACCTCACGCGATGTCATGGATCTTCAGGCACTTACCGGAAAAGTGATGGTGGAAGAAAGCGTCGCCCGGTACATCCTGGCGATCATCCAAGGCACTCGAAATCACGAGTTCATTCAGCTTGGCGCCAGCCCCCGCGCCTCCGTGTCCTTCTACGAAGCGTGCCAGGCCCGCGCACTGGTGGAAGGCCGCGACTACGTGACGCCCGACGACGTACGCCAGATGGCGGTACCCTTGCTTTCCCATCGCGTGCTGGTGAAATCGCGCGACGGCAACCCGATCGCTTCGGCCCGCGCCCGCGCCCGGGTCATTTACGAAATCGTGCAGCAGACTCCCTGCCCGGAATAATGCGATGCAGCTTTTCTCGCGGTTCCAGGTCCGCCGCCTCGATTGGGGAGGCGCGGCCTATCTCGTGGCCGTTGTGGCGGCATTGCTGGCTGCCTGGAACTCCGGCGTCAGCTTGTACTACCTGCTGTTCGGCGGCATGGCCAGCCTGTTCCTGCTGTCTTTCTTCATGTCCAGGGGCACGGTCAACCGATTGACCTTGGAACGTGAAGCGCCTTACGCTGTTCAGCGCGATGAGTCCTTCGGTATTGTTGTGCGGATTCGCAACACGAGCCGCGCGCTTCCCGCGGCGTCGCTTCGCATCGAACTCGCCGACAAGCCTCTGGAAGTCGCGGGCTTCTGCGGCTCCATACCGCCGGGGCGGACCGCCCAGCTTCGTCTCACGCGCGCATTCGAGCGGCGCGGCGTCTATCATCTTCCCGACACCGTCGTGGCGACGTCCTTTCCCTTTGGGCTGATAAGCGCGAGACGCGCATTCGCCGACGCATGCGAGGTTGTCGTGTATCCGCGCGTGCTGTCCGCGCGCACTGCCGTCATTGAGCAGGCCGGCGGGATCGGGGAATTGCCGCGCGTCGTCCAGGGAGGGGGCGACGAGTTCTTCAGCCTTCGCGAATACGTGCCCGGCGACGATCCGCGCCAGATCGCGTGGCGCGTCAGCGCGCGCACGCAGACCTTGCTGGTCAAGGAATTGGAGCATCAGACCACTCGGCGCATCGTGTTCGCATTTGACTCGCGCCGGGCCATGCACGTTGATGGCTTTGAAAGCCACTTCGAAGATGCCATCGAATTGATCGCCTCATTGGCGGTCACCCTGCTGAACCGCCAATACGCGGTTTCCGTTGTGACGGCCACCCTTTCCCTGCCCGAAGGCGAGGGGAAAGCCCACGAACTGAAACTCCTGGAAATGCTGGCCCGTCTGGAACCCGCCGATGAAGGGGCCGAGGACCCGTTTTCGCGCGCACTGCCGTATGTGGGCGCGCGGCGGGTGTGCGTGTTGCTCGTCTCGGCCAATCCCGCAGAATGGGGAGTGCCCCAGGCCGCCGGACTGGTGCTGGATCCCCGGGAGGTGATACGTGCTTAAGAGTGCGGACAGGGCATTGCGCTTCAGCACGGGCGTCCTCATGATCCTGGGTTGCATGTCGCTGACGACCGTCAACACGTTCGGCCCGGAGATCGTCATCATTCCCGCCGTGATCCTGGCGTGCGCGCCCCTGGGCGAGCGGCTGGACCGGAAGAGCCCCTCCTACCGAAAGGCGACACGGCTGGTCACGCTCTTCTTTACCTTGGGCATTCTGCCGCTTCTATGGTCGCGCCTCGGCCTTCTGGTGGCCCTTACCGTTCTGTGCATTTACATCCAGGGGTTCCTGCTCCTGCATGTGAGGCGTTTCCGGGACTACCAGTATCTCTTCTTGATGAGTTTCTTTCTCCTTGTTTCCGCGTGTGCGCAGAATCCAGAACCGTCCTTTGGCCTGGTCATCCCGGCCTTCATGATGGCTATTGTGTGGGCCTTCGCCATGCTCCAGCTCCTGAAGGATCGATCCTCCGCGCCCGAGTCCGCCATCGCCGAGATTTTGCCCGAGGAAGGCCGGGGCCGCTTCATGCCGGCGGAGTCCCTTGCCGCGATGCACCAGCCTGCCCTGATAGGGCGCAGCATGGTCCTGTATCTCACGGGGGCCGCGACGGCCAGCATTTTGCTGGCGCTCATCCTGTTCGTGGTGACCCCGCGCATGGAGGCGGGTGTTCTTGGAGGGCGAAACCTCGAACTCCGCAAGACGGATGTGCCCAGTTCGCTCGACCTCGCGGCCAGCGGCCGCATCCTCTCCAGCCCGACGCCGGTGATGCGTGTCCGCTTTCCGGAAGAGCAGGGAGGGAAGCCCTCCTTGCCGCTCTATTGGCGCGTCACCGCCATGAACCGGTACATCGGATCCCGCTGGGAACGGGTGGGCATTTTCGAGGAAGAGTTCCGCGACCAGCCTTCGCGGACCTTCTTCTCCTCCGAAGGCAACAACATCACCCGCTCTTCGCGCAGGGAAACGCGCGAAGTCGTGCAAGACATCTATCTCGACGATCCCCCGCCTTTCGGCATTCCATGCCTGCCTTTCCCCAAGACGGTTTCCATTCGCGGGGGCAGAGTCGCGTGGGACAGTGCCGGCGATTACACCGTCGTTATTCGTAGTCAAAGAAACACCGCCGTGAATTACGTGGCGACTTCGGAAGTCCCCATTCTCGATGAAGACGCACTGCGGCAGTATCCCGCACGCTACGCGCAATTGCAGGGCGAGCGCGATTTCCCGTTTTTGTATGAGCGGGTTATCGGGCGCCAGGCGTACGCCGCCTTGACGCAACAGGAACTGAGCCAGCGCAGCCAGGACCTCGCGCGCGAAATCATCCAGCCGTTCAACAATCCCTACGACAAGGCGCAGGCCATTGTCGAGTACTTCAAGCGATCCGATTTCATCTACACATTTGATCTGCCGGAGGTCGAGGGCGATCCAATCGACAGTTTCCTCTTTGTCACGCGCGCCGGCCATTGCGAGCTGTATGCCAGCGCAATGGCATTGATGCTGCGCAGCCAGGGAATTCCCGCACGGGTCGTTTCCGGTTACCGCGGTGGCGAATGGGATGCGGGCGACGAGTCCTACATTGTCCGCAAGAACATGGCGCACCTATGGGTCGAGGTCTATTTCATCGGCCATGGGTGGGTGATGTTTGATCCAACGCCGGATGTCGACATGCCGGAAAACGAAATCAGCGACCTCGCGCGGATTCTGTCCAGAAACATCCTCAACATCAAGATGTTCTGGTTCCGGGACGTCGTGGGCTACACCGGGAGTATCAGCCTCGGCGACGTCCGGGAGCTGACACTCGGCCTGATTGGTTTCGACTTCGACGTCGTGAAGCAGGTGATTCTCACGCGTCCTCTGCTCTCGGACGCCCTCCCGCGTTTCGTCTTCTGGTTCATCCTCCTTTCGGCGGTCTTCGCATTCGCAATCTACGTCCTGACCCGGGCAAGAGCCAAGCCAATCCTTCAAATTGAGTTCAGCAACGACCAAGTCGGCGCAACGCGGCTGTTCTGGAAACTCAAACGGCGGCTGCGCAAGCTGGGCGTCGAATGCGGCGGTATGACGGCCGGCGAGGTCTACGCCTCTCTCGAGGGGGATCTCAGCCGCCATGCCATGGCTGTCAGCCAAATCCTGGAAGCATACCGGCAAGTGCGTTTCGGGGGGAGACCGCTGGACCGGCGCCGCTATCGCAAATTAAAGCGCATGGTTCGCAGGATCGGCCGGACCGAACCCTCCGCCTAGACTTTGCGACGGGCTAACCCGGATTTCTCACACACACGCACCGCTGCTCGATCAATCCCAGTTGAATCAGCTGTTTCCATGACCTTGGCACGTCCTCTTTGCTTACACGTTGTGCGTGTGAGAAATCCTCTCGAGTGAGCCTGTGGGCCATTGCGAGAGCATATCTCACCGTCCGCTACGCGGGGGGCGGTGAGATATGCGGACTAACGCCCCAAGAGGATGGCTACCGCGTTCGCCTGCCAGAGTGTCACCCCGATGTCCCGTTTGCCGTCGCCATTGAAGTCCGTCGCGCACAACGCGTAGGGCCGGGCATCGTTATAGGTGTACTGTTCCCGGCTCCACGCGAGCGGTGCGCCTTGCCCCGCCTTGGATTCGTTAAGGAACACACAGACCCGCTCGGACGCGAAACACGATGCAGCCAGGTCTTGCCGGCCGTCGCCGTTGAAATCGTCGACGATCACGTCGCGAACCTCGTCCTCGAGAACCCGGAGGTCGTTCTTGCCGCTCATTTCAATCTCCTGCGACACGCTGAAGGAAAGGCCGCCATCGCCGAAGAAGATAGCGACGGAATCCGACGTGAAGCAGTGGGCGACAACCAGGTCGGGCTTGCCGTCCCCGTTCATGTCCGCCACCCGGAGTTTGTGCGGCAGGGGGGCGCGGCTCGCAAAACGGCGCACTTCGGTGAATCCAAGAGCGCCGTCACCCTTCCACAGGGCGATCTCGTTCGAGTTGTACATGGTTGCGGCCATGTCCAGTTGCTCGTCGCCATCGAAATCAGCGAGTTGAACGTCGCGTGGCCCCCCGCGCGCCTCCACCATTTTCGGTGCGCCGAAGTACGTGTTCGGATCCCCTGGGAAGATCGCAATCACCCCGCTGGCCCAACCCGCCGCGGCGGCGTCGCGAAAGCCGTCGCGGTTGATGTCTCGCACCGCCACAGCCGTAATGCCGGGCGTGGTGTAAATGGGCTGCTCGTCATCATTCAGAACGCTCTCATATCGCAGGCCCGCATCGGGGACGGCATATGTGGAGGGCTCGAAGCCGTTCTCCCCAAGATTGCGGAACAGCGTGATGTCGCGGTTCCGCGCATCGTGGAAACTTCCCACAACGAGGTCCGGCGCTTTCAAAGCGTCAATGTTGACCGCCACCACGCACCACGGTGCGAATCCGGCGCGTAACGGCGGTTTGGCTTCATAAGCCATGCCCGGTTGTGCCACGAGAAGAGAGAGTTCGTCGTTGGCCGGCCGTTCCTCCCGTGGGTCGCCCATGGACCCGCGATCGGCCGTGACGATCTCCGGCAACCCGTCCTCGTTGAGATCCGCGGCAACGATCGCGCACGGGTTTGGACCTACCTGAAGCCAATGCCCGTGCTTCGTGAAGGTCTCGGCCGCGGCCGCGCCACACAGCGCGTACGCCGAGGCAAACAACAGCACGGCGCGGCGCGCGCGCGATTCGGCCGCGCTGCGCTTCATCGCGCTTCAGCCAATGCCACCGCGAGGCGGATCGCGCTGCACAGGCTGTGCTCGCGCGCGATGCCTTTCCCCGCGATGTCGTATGCCGTGCCGTGATCCACCGACGTGCGCACTATTGGAATTCCCAGCGTCACGTTGACTCCTTCATCCATCGCGATCAGTTTCAGGGGGATGTGTCCCTGGTCGTGATACATCGCGACCACGAGATCAAACTCGCCCTCATACATGCGCCGGAAGACCGTATCCGGCGGGTACGGTCCACTGCAATCGATACCCTCGGCAATGCACGCTTCGACCGCCGGCGCGATCTCCTCCCCCTCTTCCATGCCAAGCAATCCCGATTCGCCCGCATGAGGATTGAGCCCCGCCACGGCGATGCGCCTGCGGCTCAGGCCCAGACGCGTCAGCGCGGCGTGGGCAATGCGGATCGAGTCCTCAATGCGCGTCCTGCGCACCAAGGCGATGGCCTCGGACAGCGGGAAGTGCGCGGAGATATGGACGATACGCATGCGTTCCGTGAATAGACACATCCGGTAACCCGGTGAATGCGTCATCTCCGCGATGATCTCGGTGTGCCCCGTGCTCGGGCAGCCAGCGAGCTGGATACCCTCTTTGTTGATCGGGCATGTCACGACCGCGTCCACGGCGCCGTCAATTGCCAAACGTGTGGCCGTGCGAATCCACTCCACTGCGCAGCGGCTCGCCTCAACCTCGAGTTGGCCCGGGCAAAGCGGCGGATCGCCGGTCCCGGCATCAAACACCGGGATGAGCGCTCCGGGTGAAGTCTCCGTCGCGGGAACAGCGGCCTTCTTTGCGCCAGGTGCGCCGGGCGCAAGAGCGCGTGCGTTCTCATACGCATGGAGACTGCCTATCACGAGAAGACTGCACCTCTCGCGGAGTTCCCTATGCGCCAGTGCCTTCGCGAGGATTTCCGGACCCACGCCGTTCACATCACCCATGGTGATGGCGATGCGCGGACGGCGTTCAATCGTTGGCTCAAGCACGTTGCGCTTCCTGGCAGTTCAATTTCGTCTGATTCCCAACAAAAATTTCATGCAATGCTATGGCGAACCGGAAGCACACAGCATACGCGAAGGTTGCGATGCTTTGCCACCTTCGCGCGCGGAAAAGCCCGCGGCATTGTGTCGCGCAAACACGTCGATACTGCTTCGCCGCGCGCATGAACGCGCAGGGGAATGGCGGATTGCATTTTCTGCTTGCGGAGAAATCGCCTCGGTGCTATACTGCGTTTGTCTTATGGTCGGGGCGGATCCAGCGGGGTTTGGGGCCGTATTCGCGGACCATTCAGCGCAGTTCGTCGGAAGTTTCTACTATTCCTCTAAGAAGTCATGCGTCTCCTTCTGACGGGAGAAGTGTGTCTGTTTACGGGAGTTGGGCATGCGTGGATCGAGCGATCGTGGCAACCTGAGAATCAGCCCAATCCGGCGTTCCAGTCCGAACGCTTCCTTCACCCAAACCGACGAAATTCCGTCACAGCCGGCCCTTCAACACCGGCCTGGTGCACGCGTTGTGGCGTCTGAATCCGCGCTCACGCGTGTCTCACATCGCCTAAGTCCAGTGTCTGCCACACAACAAAAGAGGTGCTTGACATGCCTGCGGATCATGATGCACACTCGCCCCCCATTTGCACGCAAGAGGCCGATTTTATTGGGCTGTGGAGTATTTGTGGATAACCTGTGGATAAGTGGAGCGGGTGAGAACTTGGATACGAATGAAAGCGCGGCAATGGACGTAACGGATGCGCTTTTCCAGTTTCGTGTCTACGATCGATCACGGCGCGGCGCTCTGGGGAAAACACCGCGCACGGTTCGGACGCGTGGTTCCACCTGCGGAGTGGTTCACGTCGAGTTGTAGACTGGTGACGGGGAGTGAGTTTTGGTGCGGTCGGAAGGTGTTGGCCAACATCAGGAGCCGCCGAGGTGGTTACTCACGTTGCGGGAAGGGGTTTGACGATTGCCTGCGTATGAACTGAGTGGGAAGACTGCGCCAAGCGATGCGAATCCTTGGCAGGCCGTGCAGGAACGGCTACAGAAAATTCTCGATGAGCATAGCTACAAAAACTGGTTCTCGCAGACGGCGTTCGCTTCGTATCAGGAAGGCCGTCTGACCGTTAACGTGCCAAGTCAGTTTTTCGCGGATTGGTTGCGCAATCATTACATCGACGCTGTCAGCGCGTGCGCCGCGGCCGTTGTGCCCGATTTTCGGGATGTGTCGTTCAAGCCTGTATCGGATGCGCCGCCGCCACTGCCGGAGTCGTACGTGTCCCAGTCGATGCGGAGCCGCCTGAGCGCCAAAGCGCCTGTGATCCGCGAGGGCTTGAACCCTCGCTACGTCTTCGAGCGGTTTGTTGTGGGAAGTGGCAACCGCTTCGCGCACGCCGCTTCCAAGGCGGTGGCCGAATCGCCCGCGCGCGCCTACAACCCCCTGTTCGTGTATGGCGGCACCGGGCTGGGCAAGACCCACCTCATGCAGGCGATCGGGCACGAAATCCTCGACCGGCGTCCCGAAGCGAATGTCGTCTTCATTTCTTCGGAGCAGTTCACGAATCAACTCATCGAGAGCATCGCGAAGAAATCCACGATGCGGTTTCGCGCGAAGTACCGCAAGGCGGATGTGTTGCTAATCGATGACATCCAGTTCATCTCGGGCAAGGAGGCGACCCAGGAGGAGTTTTTCCATACGTTCAACTCCCTCTTCGACATGCACAAACAGATCGTGATCTCCAGCGACCGCCAGCCCAAGGAAATCCCGGGTCTGGAGGAGCGCCTCATCTCGCGGTTCGAGTGGGGCTTGGTCACTGACATTCAGCCGCCCGACCTCGAGACGCGCGTCGCCATCCTGCAGAACAAGGCGGCCCAGGAGAATCTCACCGTTCCACCGGAGATGCTCAAGTACATCGCCACCTATATCACGACGAACATCCGCGAACTGGAAGGCGCGCTGGTCACCGTTCTCGCGTACGCAAAGCTCACCGACCAGCGCATCACGCAGACTCTCGCGGAGGAAGTGCTGCGCGACCTCATCGGCCGCGACAAGATTCAGCCGGTCACGATGGAAGCGATCCAGAGGGCGGTGGCGGAATACTTCGATGTGCGGATTTCGGACCTGCGCGGGAGGAGCCGGCAACGCCAGGTCTCGTACCCGCGGCAGATCGCCATGTACTTGTGCAAGGAGTCCATACCCAGCCTGTCGCTGAGCGAGATCGGCGAGGCCTTCGGCGGAAAGGACCACACCACGGTCCTTTACGCCTGCCAGAAAATCTCCGCAGAACTCAAGGACAACAAGGATACAAACCAGGTAATCTCCCATCTGGGACGCAAGATTCGAGCATAGACGGTCTTATACATCCCTGGGAGGGGCGAAGGCGTGGCCTTCGCCCCTCTTCTCTTCCGGACTTACGAACGGCAGCCGGTATCCCCAAGTCAGAAAAAGCCCCCGATTATCCGTTATACTGCAGGGGAGCGTTCTGGCTAGGAGAATCGGTATCGGGAGCCGGCAGGGGACTTCTCCAGAAGGGAGGGCTTTCCTTATGGTCCGCTTGCTCACACTTGCGGTTGTTGCGGCACTGGGCGTTACGGCCGCCATGGATAGATCAAAAGACCAGAGCCCGCCTGCATCTGATACACCGAAGGCCGAGGCCGCGCCGGACCTCATCGCACGCCTGATGGCATCTCCGCAGCAAGATGAATCGCGTAAGTACCTCGCCCACCCCAACGTCCACCCCAAAGACCTGGCCCGATTCCCGATGCCGGTCGTCCGGCCTGATCCTAGCGTCGACTACAAGATGATCGTGATGGTCCCTGACCCCGGTGTGCGCTATAACATGCCTGTTATTCCGCCGGGAGAACCTACAGCAGGTCCAGACACAGAGTTCCCCCCTTCCCTCCAGGGGTTCGGCTGGTTTATAGGGCAGACCCCTGGGCAGGCGCCGCGAATCTACCGGATTCTCCCGGATGGTACCTTTGAAGATCTTGATCAGGAATAGACAAGACCGAACCTTGCGGCAGGGCTGGTGTCCAACTCCGTCGATGGATGATTTCGGCTATTGTTGCTGGCTCTCTGACCCCTTATTGAACCGAACCGGAGGGACGCGACCATGCAGTATATCTTGTTAATTGGATTCGTGTTGAGTGCCGCGGAGGCCAACGCAGGAACCTTAGGCGCATCGAGCACATTGGCCGACCAGACCGATGTGGCCATCACGGCGTACAATAATGGACTTGCTCTTGTGCGCGACACGCGCAAGGTTGCCCTCCCCACGGGCGAAGTGTCGCTGCAGTTCATGGATGTCGCGCAACAGATTCGCCCCGAGACCGTCAGTCTGCAATCCGCATCCACCCCGGGCTCCGTCGGCATCCTGGAACAGAACTACGAATACGACCTCATCAGTCCCTCCAAGCTGATGGAGAAATATGTGGGTAAGAAGGTCTGGCTGCAGAACTTCCATAACGACATCAAGCTCGGCCGCACCGAAGCGGATTTGCTCAGCACGAACGAAGGCCCCGTGTACAAAGTGGGCAACGAGATCTACCTGGGCTTCCCTGGAAACGTCGTATTGCCGGAAATCCCGGAAAACCTTATCGCAAAACCCTCCTTGATCTGGATGTTGAGCAACGAGCAGGCCGAACAGACGCTTGAAGTGACGTATCTCACCAACGGCGTAAGCTGGCAGGCGGACTACGTGGTGACGCTAGCCAAGAACGATGCCTCGCTGGACCTTGCGGGTTGGGTGACCATGAACAACCAGTCGGGCGCGACATACACAAACGCGCAACTGAAACTGGTCGCTGGGGATGTGAATGTGGTGCAGCCTCCAGCCGAAACAGCCTCGGGAGGCGTTGCCTTCTTCGGCGCCCGAATGGAGCAGGAACAGCAGCTTCCCCGGCAGGAAGCCTTCGCCGAGTATCATCTCTATACCATGCCGCGCCGGAC
>JADLCA010000029.1 GCA_020847495.1 Candidatus Hydrogenedentota bacterium
AGAACGTGAGCGCGACCGCGATCAGAATGGTGAAGATGGCAACCGCTATGATGAGGGCGGCGCCGCGGTTCTCTGTTCCGTGTCTCATCTCCGCTACCTTGTGAGCGACCGGCTGGCGCGGCGCCCCTCATCGGGAGGCGTTCGCCGGGCGGTCTCCGTTCCGTCGTGTTGAAGGCACCCTGAAAGGGAATGGCCTACTCCCATTCCCCTGCCCTGGTCCGCGGCGCCCCGATTGCCGCAGGCACGTTCATCTATATCCGTCTGACAGACAACCGGACCGGCGGGATCGCCGGCCTCGGCGTCCGAGCCTTCTCTAAGGTGCGGCCACCAGCGCCGTGCGCGTGTAGGCCGTCGGTACGTCTATCGCCTGTTCCAAGTTGCGCTCGAACTGCGGCGCGGTCGGATAGGGCCGCTCGTATGCGAACGGCAGGCGCAGCGTTACCATCTCCGGCAAACGCGGCCGCAACGGCGAACCCGCCACCGCCAATTCGTCGGAGTTCCACGTCGGATACTCCCAATTGCCGCTTGCAAGCAACACATTTCCGTGCCCGTAGCGGAAGAAGTTCTGCGTGGGAGTGCTGTTGAGCGGATGCAAGGGGACTACATTGGGCCCCGCGCTGGGCAGCGGCGTCTCGATTCCGATGTTCTCCGCCACAATATAATCGCGAACATTGAGCGGTACGTAATTGCCGCTCGAGTCCTTGGCCAGCCAACCTGGGCTTGTGGCGGGATTCGCCGGATCACCCCACACATCGGGAAGTTCTTCCGGAGCGCCGGTGGTCAACTGTGGTATCCAGTATTCCTGGCCGCTGATCATGCGAATCCAAAGCTCGCGCTTCTTCGCGGCCAGCAGTTCCTGAAGCCGGGAGTCAAGCCGCACCAGGACGTCCGGGTCGGCGGAATCATCCCCGATCACCGCGTCGAGTTCCGCCTTGATGTCCGTCCCATTCTCAGGATCGACGAACAAGTCGTTCCAGTCGAAGGGATAGGTATCGAGATCCTCGACGCCGGGCTCGATGTAGCGCACCAGCGCCGCCGTGCCTACTTTGACGTCCTCCACGAAGTCGTCCGTGAGGACGGCGGGGGTGCCGTTGTCATTGGTCACCTGGATGTTCACCGGGGTCGTATTCAGTTGCGGTGCGGTAAACGGCGCCGTGACCCGAAAGACATCGGTATTATCCTTCACCACCACCGGGTAGATGGCGTAGGTGATGCGCCCGAGGCTCGTGCTGCCGTCGGCCCGGCGAATCAGGCCTACCATCACCATGCCCTGCGGCGTGCCGAAGAACTGATAGTAGTCGCCATAGTCGCGCATCGTGAAGACCGTCGAAAGGTCGCGCTCGACCACGTTGAACGCGCCGCGCGAGGTCTCGTAGGCGTCCGCGGCGAGGTAAGCGGACTTGACGGCATGCAGGCTCGCCACAAACAACGTGACGATCGCCGTCATCATGATCGAAAAGATCGCCGTCGCCACCAGCAGTTCGGTGAGCGTAAAGCCGCGACTCGTACCCAGATGTTTCATGACCGCGCCTCCGGTGCTACGCACATCAGTAGTCCGTGACGTAGGTCACGAAGTTCTCGCGCCGCCCATCGGGAAAGTCCACGGAGAAGACCACGCGCACGCGGTTCTCATCCAGCGGACCGGCTACACGGCTAACCACGGTCGCCATACCGTCGATGGCCCCGGTCGTGTCCTTGTTGTACCCGTGGGTGTACACATCCATCGACGAGGCCAAGTTGTACATGGCGCTTGCCCGCGCCATGCCCAGCAGATTGCTCACGCCGGTCATGCGCATGCGGCCCAAGTTGGAGTCGGCCAACTCGGACGCGATCGTGCGTTCCTGGGCCACGCGCGACGCGCGCAATCCCGAGGGGAAAAGCTTCATGATGGCCACGATCCCGATCGCGAGGATGGCCATGGCGATCAGCACTTCGATGGGCGAAAATCCTCGTTCTTCACGGAATACTCGATACATTTACCCAATCCTTACGAGGTCATTTTCACCCGCCCCGTCGTCCGGAACAGTTCGATCCGGACTGGCACCTTCCACACTCCATCCGCGTCAGGGTTTCCCGTTGCCGGATCGACGTCGCCCGGAGCGACCGCGAAGCGGTCCTCCAGCGCCGCGCTCGGCACGGGCCCGACATTGAGAGTGAAACGCGCCACGGGTGAATCCTGTGGTTCAACGATGCCCGAGGGCTTGAATATGTGTGCTGGAAACGCGAAATCGATGACTTCCTGCTCGGTGGTCGAGTTGAAGGTCAAGAGCGCGTCGGGTCTCGGCTGAATCTTGGTGTAGTACGTTCCGGCGACTCCTTCGGCGGAATCGTAGAGCGTAATCGCGGTGAATCCCTCCTGCTGCGACTGCGTCGTATTCGCCCCGATGAGTCCCTCGACCCCGGGAGTGGGATTATCGGCATTGAGCACTGACAGCACACACGCCTTCGCGGGCATGCGACGCCAAATCGCTTCCCGTTCCCGTACCATGACAAAGGCGGGAGCGGCGATGTTGTCCGCCGGTAACAACTCCGGCACGCCATCAGCAGCCGCCTGGTCTTCCAGGGCCTTCAACTCCGCGGCAGTCATGCGGCGCGCAATTCCGTAGGAACTGATGACCCGGACGGGCGTCCCGCTCACACTGTCAGCGACCTCTTCCAGTCCATAGACGATCGCAGTGTCGACGTTGTAGGTGGCCGCGTGCACCTTGATACCGCGCAGCGAGGAATACAGTTCACGCGCGGCCAGATCCGGGTCATCGGACAGGAATCCGCCCACGCGGGCGAGCGTGGGTATGGCCACGCCGGTCAGCAGCGCGAAGATCGCGATGACGATCAGCAATTCCGTCAGCGTATATCCGCGCTCTCTCTGTTCACGTTCGCGCACGTCGCACTCTCCGGGACGCATTCCTGCGCGTCCGACACTTCTTCTTTATCGGCACGGGATGCTATTCACCGTACCGCCGAGCGTCGCTCTTAGCTGTAGTGGCCCGCCCAACTGGCGTCGTTGTCCCAGTTGTTGATGTCGTCGCCACCGCCCATGTATTCCAGGCCGACTTCATCCGCAGGACCGTCGTAGTAGCCGTCGCCCGCGTAGAATCCCTGGTTTGGAACGAGATTCATGCCTGCCGACCAAACGTAAACTGTCAGATTCTTGGATGCCGGATAGCCAATATCAAACGGGGTCGAGGGACCATCTGGATCAGTCGTGTTGATACTCCGCCCATCCTTGACGGGACCACCCGGTATCTTCGTGTCAGGGAAGTAGATCCGGAAAGGCATGAGGTCAGATGGCCAACTGGGTATGTTCAGCACATCATTGGGCCGCCATGGGCCAGGGTAGAAGTAATACAACTGGCCCCACGGATCCGCTCCCAAATCCATGTAGGTATCGCCCAGTTTCCTGCGCACATCTGGGTCAATCGCTACACCGGCCGGCCATTTCGGGTCGGTTTCGGCGTTCTTGCCCTTGCGCAACAGGATGTAGAACATATTCTGGTACACCTCGAGGGGCCTTAGACCCGCTGCCGCTGTCCAATCATGAGGCGGCTCTCCCGAGAACGGCCCAGATGGGTCCCACACAAAGAACCCGCTGCGGAAATCCTGGCGGTTGGCGTCCGTCAGCATCTTGGTGAGGGCGAGGTCGATATTCTTCACTTCGCCAAACGCCCGTGTCATTCTCGCCTTGGCGATCCACTGGGGCACATTGGGGATCACGATGCCTGCCAGGATGGAGATGATCGCAATCACCACCAGCAGTTCCACAAGCGTGAAGCCGAATTCGCGTTTCATATTCGTCAGTCTCCTCTCGGCGGGATGCTTATTGCCCGCTGA
>JADLCA010000030.1 GCA_020847495.1 Candidatus Hydrogenedentota bacterium
GCACACATCCACGATGTTCGGGCGTTCGCGTTCCAGGAGGGCTTCGACGCTGCCGTACCCTCTGCCGCAAAAGCCGAACAGTTCCTGCAAGCCCGCGGCTGTCTTGCACACCGAGGCTTCAGATGACCCGGCGATCGCGCAGACGTGGGCTCCTTCGAGGGCCCACCATTTCGCGTGGTGCTTGCCAATGCCCGAGGCACCCAGCACGGCGACGCGTTTGCCCGGTGATGCGGAGTTCAATTCCGCTCTTCCTCCCATAGATCCTCGTCCTCGTCAGGGTCGTTCCACGGCAAGGGGTCCGATACATCCTCATCCTCGGCGTTCTGTTCCTGCTCCTCCCATTCACGCACAGTGGCGAGGCCCCTGCGGCGTTTGCGGAAGTATGCGATGACCGTGAGGATGGCCATGACTTGGAATATGGAGAATCCTGACACAAGCGAAAAGACCAGGGCAACCGTCCACAACGAGCTGGTCCAATCCTCATAAAACTCCGCCGGCGACAGGCCCGCCTCCGCGCGCAGAGCATCCCCGAATGTCATGGAATCCATGTCGTGGATAACGCGCCAGAAGGTCTCTTCCCCGGCTTCGTCTTTCAGGTAGCGCGTCATGGAGAGGGCCTGGGCATAGGCGTCGCCGAACTCCATTTCTTTTCCGGGTTCGAGAAAGGCAAACAGAAGGTCCCGGTAGGGAATCAACCGGCCCTGCCAGTACATCTGCGCGACACGGGCGCGGCTCTCCCAACGGTATTCCCCTGACAGGATCATGGCGACGCCTTCGTTGAGCCATCGCGGGAGGTTGTCAGAACTGGTGTGGCGCGCCAGCAGCACGTGAACCAGCTCATGACGCAGCGTGCCGCGGTAGTCGGAGCCGGTCATTGTCAGGTTCGGGGCCTTGATCGCAATCAAGCCTTCATCCGGTTTGGCGATACCGAGGACGTTGGACTGCGCGAGTGAACCGGCGTGCTTGGCAAATTCGGACAAGGTCGAGCAGATGATTACCTCTATGGGCTGGTCTCCCGGGGGGAGCCTGTCACCGAAGTCCTCCAGGCCGCGTGTGAGGATATCGTGGGATTCGCGAGCGAGAGCCTGTTGATCGGGCGCATACGTGATGCGGAGAGGCGGATCGTCGATGACTTCCGCTGACGACACGGGAAGGAAGCAGGTGAGCGCCGCGGCCAAGACGGGGAGGAGCCTCCGTGTGATCGCGCCCGTCACGGCGCCCGGCCTGCGGCGGTTTCCGAGGAGGCCCGCATCGCGATTATCGCTTCCGCGCGCGTGCGCTCGACCGCCTGGGATGAGACATCCACCGAGTCGATCTCCAGGCCATGATCTCCATCCACATAGAGCAGGTATCCCGCCGGTGGCAGCGCACCGGTGAGGCTGTGGATAGCGGATGCGTACAGCTGGATCTGACGCCTGTACACTTCGTCCTTCTCCGGGGAGCGCCTGCCAGTCTTGTAGTCGATGATGGAGCCGTCTTCGAGCAGGGCATCGATTGTTCCGCGGACGAGCGAACCGTTCAAACGGAGGAGGAAGGGGACTTCCCTTCGTATGCCTGTCGGGGATGCCAGCCGGGCGCCCCACTCATGAGACGACAGAATGGAAGCAACTCTTCGGAGGTCGGCGACTAGGCGCGTGCGGTCTTCCCGCAGCGGGCATTCCGCCAACACGAGTTCCTCGATGAGCCGTCCGGGTTTCGTGACAAAGTCCCAGAGTTCCAGGAAGCGATGGACAAGGGTGCCTCGACGCAGGGCCGTTCCGCGGTCACGTGGAACGTCTTCGTCCCGCTCAGGCTCATCCTGTGCTCCATCCTTTTTGAATGCCTCCAGAACGCGCGTGATGGCGAAGACTTCCGGCGTCCATGTCTCCGGAGGCGGCGGACCGACCCGGGATTTCAGCACGTCCGGTGCCGGGAGGGGCTCGCCGGGAGGCGTGACATCTTCTCTTGGCGAAGCCTGTTCCGAACGCCGCACTTTCGCGATCCAACCATCGCCCCGTATGGTGTCGCCGTCCGCCCGGTCCAGGATGCCAAATGTGGTATGCATGGCGGCAAACCAGGAGTTGCCCTTCTCGGAATCCGGAGGGCCGCTGAGAATGAGATAATCGCGTGCACGGGTCATCGCCACGTATAACACGCGGGCCTGCTCGGCGAGTTCTTCTCGCTTTTGCCGCGCATTGATGGCATTCAGGCATCCTGGCGATTCCTTGTCACCCGAATCGCCGGTTACCTTGACCGCAAGCCCGAGAGCGCGGTGAAAGGCCATGGGCGCATTGGACCCCGGTTGAACGGCGCGGCCCATATCCGCGACGGCGACAATGGGGAACTCAAGACCCTTGGACTTGTGCACCGTCATGATCGAGACGGCGCAGCGGCCCTCGGTATCGACCGCGGCTTCCCCCTCGCGTATTGCCGTCGTGCTCGCCTCGCTGAGATAGCGGACGAACGCGCCCAGGCGTGGCGAAGTGCCGGGTCCAAATGCCCCGGCCAGTTCGGCGAGCTTCCGAATGTTGCTGGCCCGTTGCACCCCAAGGAATTGACCGAGCAGGATGGCTTCGTAGCGTGTCTGGTCGATGACGTAGTGAATGAACTCGGCCAAGGGCATGCCGGCATGGGCGCGCAAGTCCTCGAGCAGTGTTCGCGCCGCGTCCAGGCGGTTGTCCTGCTCCGGATCACCGCACGTGCCTTCACCGTGAAATTGTGCGGCGAGTCCGAGAGGGTGTTCCACACCGCCGCACAAGCGCACGAGGGCCGGATCGCTGAGTCCCACAATCGGGCTGCGCAGCCAGCCGAGCAGTGCCAACTCGTTCCAGGGGTCGACCAGGACCGTCAGGAGATTGAGCAAGTCCAAAACTTCCTGACGCTGATAAAAGCCGACGCCCGCAACCACGGCAAAGGGAATCGAAGCTTCGCGCAACGCCCGCTCGTAGCGGTGCACGTCGCTGAAGGCGCGCAGCAGGATGGCCACGTCACCGAACTGCGCGCGGCGGAAGGTCTGTAGTTTAGGGTCGTACACGGTCGCGGGCGCCCCTTCACCGCAGAGCGCCGCGATGCGCCGCGCGAGGAGGTCCGCTTCCGCGTCGCGATAATCGGCCGTGCTGCTTTCGTCCAGAATTGGAGGGATCAGGAACTCGACTCTGGAATCCTGTACGGGATCGCGGTGCACCTTCATGGGCGCATACGTGGGTTCGGCCTCGCGAAGCAGATTCGAGCGAACGAAGAACTCATTGATGAAGTGGAGCACGTCGGGCAAGGTGCGGAAGTTCTTGTCCATGCGCACGACTTCCCCGGCCTCCGCGCGGGCCGCGTGGAAGACCTCGACTTCCGCGCCCCGGAAATAGTAGATGGATTGCTTCGCGTCGCCGACGATGAAAAGCCTGGGACCCTGGTCAGCGCGCGCCAGGAGGCGCGCGATTTCCAGTTGCAGGGAGTCGGTGTCCTGGCATTCGTCAATCATCAGGTGTTTGATTGAACGTGCGACGCGGGCGCGCACGGCATCCTGGCCGCGCGCGTCACCGCGCAGCATCTGCGCGGTTTGTACGATAAGGTCCTCGAAGTCGCAGGCGTTGCGCTGTTCCTTGGCACGGTCCAACGCCTCCCGGACATGCCCGTACACGTGCATCAAATCGCAGGTGCGTTCCGCGGCCTTGAGTTCCTGTTCCTCCGCGGGGCGCTCGAGCGAGGTGCTCTTTATCGATTCCCTCAGACACTTCAGGATATCGCCGACTCGTCCGAACGCGTCTTCGGATTTCCATTTTCCCTTGCTGCCGCCCCGGGCGTTCAGCTGGGTGATCGCGCGCAGCGCATCCTCTCGGATTTCCGCATTGCCCGCGCTGAGG
Organism: Candidatus Hydrogenedentota bacterium; assembly: GCA_020847495.1. Lineage (GTDB taxonomy): Bacteria > Hydrogenedentota > Hydrogenedentia > Hydrogenedentales > SLHB01 > JAHDWY01. The sequence goes on from JADLCA010000030.1 coordinate 3,837, forward strand.
GC
>JADLCA010000031.1 GCA_020847495.1 Candidatus Hydrogenedentota bacterium
ACCGGGTCGCGAGACGGAACAGGGTATCGACGTGGTCATCGTGGTAGTGCGTGACCCAGCACCCTTCCAGCGACTTCAGCGTTCCCCCTTTTTGCCATTCATCCAGTTTGGTGAGGACACTGTCGTGGCCGCAGTCGATCAGGAGAGCATCTCCGGAGTCCGCGACGACGGCAAAACTGGTATACGCGACACGGCGGACCCATGAGGGCGGGTCGAGTTGTTCCGCACGGGGCATGCGCGTTGGATCATCTTTCATATCCTCGAATTGGGAAGGGAAGTAGTGATTCAAGGCGGAAATCGAGACGTAGTTGCGGTTGAGCGCGTTCAACCTCTCCTCGAGCAAGGCCGACGCCTCCGCCACATTTTCGACAAGCGCCCCATGGGATGGAACGGCAAGTGCCGGCGCGGCCGCGGCGAGCTTGTGCAGGCTCTCGATGAGTGGTTCGCGCATCCCGAGGAAGCCGTGGTAGTCTCCGACCTTTCGGAATCCCTTTTGCAGCGAATAGAGATCCCAGATTTGTCCCGGGCCGCACATGACATCGCCGATGAAGGCGATAGATTTGCCTTCGACCTCCACAATGTACGAAACGGCGCCTTCCGTCGCGCCGGGTGTTTCGAGGACACGGAGGGTCAGGCCTCGCCACCTGATGGTGTCGCCCCCGATGACCGTTCGTGCCACGCGCAGGCGGCCCTGCAGCACCTGCGGACCCGGCTGAAAGTGGTAGATGTGCCAGCGATTGTGCCAATCGCTCCAGTAGGCATCGACTTCTTCGAAGAGCGCCCGGTCCTTTTCGGCAACGACGACTTGAGCACCCTGGTCCTCGACAAACAAGTACGCGCCCATGGCATTAGGCCTGCGGTGCTGCGTCAGGCAAATCATCTCGACCTGGTCCACGCCGAGTTTACGTAACTGTTCCATGCTAACGCTTTCGGAACAGTCGACGAGTAGCGCTTTCCCGTCTTTCACGAGAACACCTGTCTTCACCGGGCCGTCCAGGACGTAGACCCCTGGCGCCAGAAGGGTCGCGCCCGTGGTGGCGGAGATGTTCTCTTCGGCGGCAAGCGCTGCGTAAACGAGCAATGCTGAAAAACTCAGCGACATGCTGGAATGCCTCCCCTGGTCCGAACTCCGGTTCTTGCAAAGCGTGCGGGTTCGTTTGCGCCAGTACAGAATACACTGCTGAGGCGGAAGAGCAAAGAGTCCGCTTCGCCGTTCTGGGCGGCGGATTCCGTCCTTCGGATGCGCCGGCTAGCGTGCCAGCGCACCGCGGCGCAGCACGCGGCCTTTTCGCAGGCGAAGCGCGTGGGTTATACAAGGAGGGATTTCGTCCTCGTGGTGCGTCACGAACAGGATGGTCGTGTCCGTCTGGGACCCAATCGCGTTGACCAAGTCTAGGAGCACCCGGCGATGCGCTTCATCGAGCCCGGCACAGGGTTCATCGAGAATCAGCATCAGCGGATTTTTTACCAATGCGCGTGCAATCAGCGCCATCCGCTGCTGTCCTTCGGAAAGGCTGTGGAACGGCGCGTCCACGACTCTCTCAAGTCCGAAGTCGTGGAGCCAGCGGTGTGCCGTCCGGTACTGGTGTGGGGAGCAGCGCTGATAGAGACCAATCGAATCGAAGAAGCCGGAACAAACGACCTGTTTGCAGGTCGAATCGCCGTCGTAGAATACCTGCATTTCCGGGGCAACCCAACCGATGCGCTCCTTGATGTCCCAGATACTCTCGCCGGAGCCTCTTGGCGATCCGAACAACTCAATATCGCTTGCGTAAGCCTGCGGGTTGTCTGCCAGGATAAGACTCAGCAGGGTGCTCTTGCCCGAGCCGTTCGGCCCGAGTAGCGCCCAGTGCTCTCCGGCGCGGATAGTCCAGTTGATACCGCGAAGTATATGCACGCCGTCGTATGCCACGTTGATATTCCGCAACCGCACGAGGATTTCAGGACTGTTGCGCGGTTCCGCGCGACGTGCAAGCGTGAGACATGGTTTGCCTTCGGTAACTCCCGGCTCCCTTTTCGTGTGCGCCGCAAGCTCGGCGTCTGACAGAATCTCTTCCTTGGGTCCGCGTGCGATACCCCGGCCGTTATCGACGCACATAAGGTGCGAGATCTCGTCAGGTAACTCATCCAGCGTTCTGGAAACAAGCAGAGTCGCGAAGCCCTGTCTCATCAGGTCCCCGAGGATTCCCCTCAACGCCTGCCTGCTGTGTGCATCAAGGCCGGCATACGGGTCATCAAAAATGAGAAGGCGTGGCCTTGCCAGGAGCGCCCGAATCAACAAGACTTTCCGAGTTTCTCCGTTTGACAGGTGGATTAGCCTGCGGTCGAGTAATGCCTCCATCTCGAGCCGGCGAACGAATGTGTCCAACTCAGCCTGAGTGTTTCCGCGCGCGCGAGGACTGACACCAAGGAACGCACGTACCGTAGGACAATCCTCTCCTTCAAACGACACCCACCGGGCCTGGTGATATTCGCTGACCAACTCGGCCAAGGCCCGATGGCTTTCGAGCGAAACGTATTCAACTTCATCCTCGGGCACCACCTCCGAATCAGCGGGTGCGAAACAGTACTCGAGTTCGCCTTTCGCGGGTATAGCCTCCCCGGCGATGACTTTCGCCAATTGCGATTTGCCGGAACCGTTCGGGCCGATGATGGCCCATTGCTCACCCCGGTGGATCGTCCAGTTGATGCCCTTCAGACAGATTCGCTCGCCTGCCCTCACCGAAACGTTGCGTAGCGTGATCAGAGCCTGCGGGTGACATTCGGACGTCTCATCCGCGCCCGTGGGTGCAGGGGAGGGCTTGCGCGTGGCCTTCAACTTCTGGCTGGGAACATTGAGTCTATGACTTGGCCGCAAACTGTGTTTTGCCATTGGATTTCATACTACTCTTAACCGCGCCACGATGAGCGCGGTGGTTTCTTGTCCGCAAGGGTAGCACGTCCGTGTCAGAACAGCACAAAGACGGTTTTGCGCTTCCAGGGGCGTGCATGCTAGTTTGCAGCTCCCACCAAGGAGAGTGCTTATGCATACGAAGCCAGCGGCTCAAAGCAAGACCCACATTTCCCGGCGCGTCTTCCTTGCGGCCGCGGGTGCGCTATTCACGGGACTACTTGACGCGCCCCGCAGGCGCGTGGCGGCGGCCCCGGATTCGCGCCTGAATGTTCTCTTGCTCACCTCGGATGATCTGAACTACAACTCGCTTGGCTTCATGGGATGCAAGGTGCCGGGCATCACACCCAATCTCGACAAGCTCTCGCGCGAGAGCTACAGGTTCGGTAGAGGGCACGTGACGGTGGCCATTTGCCAGCCGTCCCGACAGTGCATGATGACGGGCCGCTATCCCCACAACATGGGTGCACCGGCCTTCGATCCCATCCGTGAGGATGTGCCTACGCTCCAGGAACGCTTAAACGCTGCGGGATATCTGAATGGTATCTTCGGAAAGGAGACTCACCTCGCGCCGAAGGAGAAGTTCTGTTGGGACACGTATGTACCAGCGAGCGAGCTGGGCACCGGCCGCGACCCGCAACGCTACTATGAGGAAACGCAGAAGTTCATTGCGCGCGCGAAGTCGGAGGGCAAGCCATTCTTCCTCATGGCGAATTCGCAGGACCCGCACCGTCCTTTCGCCGGCAGCCAGGACGAAATCAACCGTTGGCAAAAGCATTTGCCTGTGAGCCGGACCTACAGACCCGAGGAAATAGAGGTTCCCGGCTTCTTGCCGGATGTCCCCGGAGTGCGCGAAGACCTCGCCTGCTACTACACCTCGGTCTACCGGGGCGACGAAACGCTGGGAATGGTTCTGCGTGCATTGGACGAGGCCGGCATGTCGGAGAACACGCTCGTGATGTACGTGAGCGACAACGGAATGGCGTTCCCTTTTGCCAAGGCCAATTGTTACCTCACCAGCACGAGCACTCCGTGGCTTGTGCGTTGGCCCGGTATTACGCAGGCGGGCAAAGTCGAGCCGGATCACTTTGTCAGTGGCGTGGATTACGCCCCCTCCATACTTGAAGCACTGGGCCTTGATCCGTTGCCAGACCTCGACGGCCGCTCATTCATTCCGTTGCTGCGTGGGGAAACCCAACCCGGCCGCGACCAGCTTTACACGCTCTACAACCGGCCGGACAAGGGCGACGTGGCAATCCGCTGCATGCAGGACCGGAGATACGGCTACATCTGGAACCCCTGGGGCGGAAGCGGTGTGAAGTTTCAGACGAATTACATGATGGGCCCCGCCTGGGAGGCCATGCGGGAAGAGGCAGAGTCCAATCCCGGTTTGGCCGCGCGCATGAAGTTGTTTCTCTACCGCGCACCCCAGGAGCTCTATGACTTCGAGAGCGATCCCAACTGCTTGAACAATCTTATTGACGAACCTGCACACGGCGACAAACTTCACGATCTGCAGCAGCGTCTCCTTACCGAAATGACCCGCTCCAAGGATCCTCTCCGAGAGGATTTTGCCAACAGTATCCGAAATACCACGTGATTGAATCAGCGGAAGAGCAGAAGAAAGCAGTCTTCCGCGGGATGCGTGGTAATGCGCGCCTGCCGTCTTGAGTGGGCTCAACACGAATCCGGCCTGCGGCTTTCGAGTCGATTGTTCGCGTAGGATGAAGGAGGAAATGGGCAAGAAAGGCAAGACGTTGCCGTATCGCAGGGAATCCTCCACCTGAGTCGAGAATGCGTTCTGAGGGTCTTTACAGCTCTAGCGTTTGCGCGCAGGGGGCACGTACGGATAGAGTCTGCGAAGTTCCGATGCTACAAAAAGGAGTGAAGCATGCGCCACTTGATTGCGGGCTTTTTGGTCTGGACCGTCCTGGCCGTGATCGCCCGGGCGGACGCCACGGTCTTTCTTGGGCGCTGGGCCCTGACCTCCGAGGGAGGCGGTCCGGGCTGGCTGGAAGTCCGCCAGGATGATGGGGTGTTCGCGGGCGCTCTGCTGTGGATCGGGGGAAGCCCGGAAACGCAGACCCGGATCTATTTTGATGGGGATACGCTCCACGCAATCCGCATACGCGAAGACGAGATCCGCGACACTTCCGGCAAGGTGGTGCGCAAGCAGATTCATCCCATACTGCTGACGGCGACGGTGTCCGGCGATGAACTGAATGGAGAACTGACAGAGCCCAGTACCGACGGCCTAGCTGTCATCAAGCAGACGTTCACAGGGCGTCGCATCCCTCCATTGCCACAGGCGCCCGACCTTACCCGGGTGCGGTTCGGGGAGCCGATAGTCCTCTTTGATGGAAAGAGCCTTGACGGGTGGATTCCACTCGGGGGCGCGCATTGGGGACCACTGGAAACAGCGCGTCCCGGCGCTAAGGTGGATGGCTGGATCCCTGTGGATCCCAGCGCAACGAACGGCTGGTCGGTCCGCGAGGGGGTCTTGGTCAACGAGCCGGCCCAGCACGAAGGCGAGACGTACATCCGCTACGCGAATCTGCATACCGCGCGGGAGTTTGAGGATTTCAATCTCACCCTTGAAGTGAACCTGCCTCCTGATGGCAACAGCGGGATTTATCTGCGGGGAATCTACGAAGTGCAGTTGCGCGATAGCCATGGCAAACCTCTCGATTGCCATAACATGGGAGCGATTTACGGGCGCATCACGCCCACCGTGGCCGCGGAGAAACCCGCGGGAGAATGGCAGTCTCTGGATATCACGCTGGTAGACCGGCACGCTACGGTGAAGCTCAACGGACAGACGATCATTGAGAACCAGCCAATAGCCGGATGCACGGGCGGTGCTCTGTGGTCGGATGAATCGCGCCCCGGCCCCCTCTACATCCAGGGCGACCATACGGGGGTACAACTGCGGAACATGGTCCTCAGGCCGGTTATCAAGTGATCGCAATGTCACGGCACGTGGTGAATCTCCTGGCTCCCGCACTGGGTGAGGAGACCCCTTGTTTCGCGGCCGAGAGATGAGTCTCGGCGGCCGAGAGATGAGTCTCGGCGGCCGAGAGATGAGTCTCGGCGGCCGAGAG
>JADLCA010000032.1 GCA_020847495.1 Candidatus Hydrogenedentota bacterium
CCCGTCCGCGCGAAGTTCTTGAAAGGCATCACCACGGAATTGAGCCAGTGCATCGATGTCGTCCAGCGTCACGCGCTCGCGCACCCTGGCATTGCGTTTCTGCTTACCCACAACGACAAGACTCTGCTCGACATCCCGGAGCGCGCCACCCTGCGCGAACGCGTCGCGCTGATCTGGGGACTCAACTTCCTCAAAGACCTCGTGGAAATCGACATGGAGCGGGGGGGACTCCGCATCACGGGCTTGATAGGCACCCCGCAGCTTTCACGCTCCCAGCGCTCCCACCAGTTCTTCTTTTTGAACCAGCGGCCCGTCGTAAACCGTTCCCTGCAATATGGTTTCGAGGATGGCTACCGCTCGCTGCTGACCATCGGGCGTCATCCCGTCGGCATTCTTCTACTCGAAACGCACCCCCGCTTTGTCGACGTGAACATCCACCCCGCGAAGCGGGAGATCCGGTTCCGCGACGAGCGCGCCACCCGTGAGACCGTGCGCGAACTCGTGCGCGAAAGGCTGACCAAGCTCCAGGAAAGCCAAAAGCCTCTGCCCGTTCAACGCGTGCCGGAACAGGTACCCCTCGCGCCGGAACCCGACAGAGACTCCGTGCCGCCGCCCGAAACGGTTATGGCCCTCTCGGGAGGCGACTGGGAAGAAGTGGAGTCCATTGAAGTACCCGCGATCGAACCGGCGCTCCAAATGGCGCCACAGGAAAAGCCCGCGCCCCCCATACAGACAGATTTCGCGGCCGTCGGTACCCATTCCGGTTCCGATGAGGTGGAACCCTCCGCGGTCTACCGTCCGGTGGACCACGTCAGCGACGCCCCCTTGCAGCTGTTTGACACGTACCTGCTGGTTCCGCAGGATGACCGCCTCTTGATCATCGACCAGCACGCCCTCCACGAGCGGCTGACCTATGACGCCCTCCGATCCGACCTCGAAGACCACGACTACCAGGCGCAGCAGCTCGCGGTACCGATCCTCGTCGATCTGCCGCCCTCGCATGCCAAACTCGTAGAAAGCAATCTGCCGCTCTTCTCCAAGTTGGGTATCGAAATCGAACCCTTCGGCGGCGGCACCTTCCAGGTGACCGCGATCTGCCATCTCTACGAGGAGTCCAAAACGGCGGACGCCATTTACCGCATCCTGGATCAACTGGCCCAGGGCGACCTGTTCAGCCGCGAGGACTTCATGGCCGACGTGCTGCGCCTGACGGTCGAGGCTTGCCGCGGTTCCGTCAAGGCCGGCGACCGGCTCTCGCCCCAGGAACGCCGCGAACTCCTCGACGGTTTCCGCAGGATGAAGCCGCCGTACACGTGCCCGCATGGACGCCCCATTATCACCGAACTGACCCAGGTCCAGATGGAGAAGAGTTTCCGGAGAAGACAGTGATTTCCATTCTCGCGGTAGTCGGCCCCACGGCTTCTGGCAAGACCTCACTGGCCATCGAGCTGGCCCTGCGCCTCGGCACCGAGATTATCTCCGCCGATTCCATGCAAGTGTACAAGGGCATGGAGATCGGCACCTCAGCCCCTTCTCAAGCCGACCAAGCCCGTGTGAAACATCATTTTGTCTCGTTTCTGGAACCCGACCAGCCGTTCTCCGCAGGAGATTTTGAGCGGCAAGCTCGGCCCATGGTCGAGTTCATCAATGCACGGAACAAGATAGCCGTCGTGACAGGCGGCTCCGGCCTTTATGTGAGTGCATTGCTGGATGGCCTTTTCGACGGCCCGCCCGCGAGCGAACCCATCCGCCGCCATCTACACGACCAGGCCGACGCCTACGGCGTCGCTCCGCTCTTCGAACGCCTCCAGAAGACCGACCCCGACTATGCCCAGCTCATTCAGCCCAACGATCTGCGGCGCATTGTGCGCGCCCTCGAAGTCCACGAACTCACCGGACAGAGCCTGTCCGCTCATCACCGCAAGCATCAGGAGCTGCGCCCCATATTGCCTTCCGTGCAGGTCGCCCTCGACTTTCCACGCGAAGTGTTGTACGAGCGCATCGCCAAGCGTGTCGACAACATGCTGGATTCCGGTTTTATTGAAGAAGTGAAGGCCCTGCTCGACGCAGGCCATGGCCCTGCCCTGGAACGGCTCCGTTCCCTCGGATACCGCGAATTCGCCAGCTATCTGCGCGGCGAAAAGAGCCTCCAGGAAGCGCGTGATGCCATGATCATGCTCACCCGCCGTTACGCCAAGCGTCAACTTACCTGGTTCAGGGCAGACCCGCGTATCCACTGGCTCCCTGCCACGGAGAACGACTTCCCGGAGTCTTTCGTCGATCGGGTTCTTCAGATCGCTGGCTTGTCGGACGCCTGAGCCTCCCTCCGATAGACGGAGCTTTCCGCCACAACGATATCCACCGGGATGTCGTGGTCCTCCAATTCGAAGGTTTCCACAATTTGAAAATCGAATGCCAAACCAATGGACACGCCTCCAAACGTACTCAAGAAACGGTCGAAATACCCGCCCCCGTAGCCGATTCGGTCTCCCTGCCGCGTGAACGCGATGCCCGGCACCAAGACGACCGTACCCTCTGGAAACGACTCAAGCAGGGGCGCCCCGTCATTGGGCTCCCGAATCCCAAAATGGCCCACCGCCAATTCTGACAATCCGCTGACGCGCCGCCACTCCATCGCTCCGCGCCCAGCGACACGCGGCACTCCCACGCTGCGTCCTTCCCCCGACAGCAATCGGAAGAGGGGCCGCGTATCGACCTCCTGGTCCTTGGAGGCCACATACGTCAGCACGAGCGGCGCACGCATAAACTCCGGCAACACCGGAAGCCGCGCCAACACTGCCCTGCTCCGGGCTATACACTCTTCACGGCCCAGCGCTCTGCGTATCGCGAGGCTCCGAGAACGTATGTACTGCTTTGAATGCTCGCTATCCATGACTCTTCTTGCGTTGCTATCCTCAGCATATGGCCTGAGTACCGTATCAGTCTCGTTGATGCGTCTGAACCTCTCGGCGTCCGGCATCAAGACCGGAAATCTCAACAAGCGTTGAGATCCCCGCTTCGTCCTTGTGCAGTTCAAACCCGTCCACCCAAGTACCATCGACTGACCAGGCTTCCACTCGAAGTCTGTCGGCACTGACATCAACGATCTGAAAAAGCTGCGTATTCTCCTGCACTTTCTTCATCAAGTCGCGGTACGTCAAGTCAAACGAATACATCTTAGGTCCACTGACGGAGACCACATAGACGGTACCTGGCGCCGAATTATCGACAACCCTACCGTCAGTCAGCTTGTATGACCGCGCGTAGACATGGTCGTGACCCTGCAGTACAAGGTCCACGTGATACTTGTCGTAAAGAGCCAGGAACGCCTCGCGCAATTCGGGATTGTCCGCATTCCTTCCTGTGCGGTACATGGGCTCGTGGTGCAACATGACCGTCCACCGATTGGGGTTGTGCGCCAAAAGCGGCTCTACCCATTCCACTTGCTTGCGCTGGACAATGTCGCGCGCTTCAGGGTCGTAGTCTTCTGGGGAGTACGCGTTTCCTTCCAGGCAGATGAAACGAACGCCTTGGTAGTCTACCCAGTACGCCTCGTCCACGAGCATCGGAGCGCCTGCCGGTCCGTTTTGCGGCAACGCGAAATGGGCCCTCCACAGTGGGTGTGCGGCAACCGGCAAGCCGGGCGCACCATCGGGCAGATTCATGTCGTGATTGCCGACGGCAGGCAGGTTTGGCACCATGGCGCCGATGAAACCGAGGCCCTCGCACCATTCCTCCCACAAATGATCGTCGTACCCTTCATTCACCAAGTCGCCCGCATGCAGTATAAGTGACGCATCCGGTGCGCTCTTGAATGCCTCACGAGCAGCGCGCGACCACAGCGACTTCACGTCCGCCTGCGCATCGCCCAAGTAGATGAATGTGAACGGAGCGGCTTTCTCACTCGCCGTACGAATCAGAAACCACTCGCTCCAAACAGTCCCGTCTCCGACACGGTAACCATAGCATTTGTCCGCTTCGAGTCCTGTAAACGTGGCCTCGTAATGCACCACGCTGACTCCGGAGCCTGTGGTGAATTCGGCGGGAATTGCGCTCACGGTCTTGGCATCGTCCCCGAACTTGGGACTCGCTGTCCAGGGTGCAATTTGGGCTTGCGGCGATTCCACGGAAACATCCGTTCTCCAAGTGACGGTTTGGCTGTGCGCCGGGTCACTGGTGATACCGAGCAATACCCGTTGCGGCACGTGTTCCGGCATAGCGGGTGGTGCGGCCCATACTGCAGAGGCGGCCATTAGAATGAGTACGAGAGCCAATACCCAAAGCCTCATACCGAGGTGATTCTCAACCAACTTATGCATGCATTACTTTCCTTTGCATCCTTCACCGCAAGCATGGTCTTGAGTGAAAACCGATGCGTTGCGCAGGAATATACCCTAAGGGCCTGAAAACTGAGAAGGAACCCGCCGTGCGTACCGCGCGGCGGGTTCCGCCGTCATTCAGAGTGCTGAGAATACCACCCGGTCACTATCGCTACAACTGATATTCTCCATCTTCAATCAAGCGAAAATCAGGGATTGTAGCCCGCAACGTGCTCAGACATGAACCAGGTCTTCTGTCCAAAATCCCCCCGGTATTTCTGGAACTCAACGTGGCCGTCCATGTACAGGGCGTTGCTGCCACCGGGAAGATGGTTGAAGTTCTGCACACCGGTCGAGGCCGAATACATCCCATCATTCCGTGAATTGTCATACAACACGACAATGCTGGATTGAGCGCTGGCCGAACCGGACGGATTGTTGATATCCGTCACCAGGAACCGTTCAACGCCTTCGGCCATGTAGGGGATCGATACTGATTGCCCCGTACTCGGCAGCGTGACACTAAGCGTGGACTGCAATTCAGTGGCCAGGTTGGTGATGCCCGGGGGATCTCCGGCCGTCAGAAAGACACTGACGGCATCATAGTCTGCCGGGGTGGACACCCATTCTGACTTGATGCAACGATTCCAGTACACATAGTCGAAAGTCGTTACAGGAATCTTGGAACTGACACCGCCACCGACTGGAACATACCGGTACCAGCCAAAGAACGGGGTCTTGGGCTCCGTGCCGCACGCCCCGCCGATCTTGCACCACGACGCGGCGTCGGCAGGATCATACACCGATAGTCCCGTGCCCGTATTGTATGAGCCCAGGTCCACCATGAATGACGGACGCGTTGTGTTCAAACTGACAGGATGCGGAGCGATGGAAGATGGGCACATCCCAACGTTGTAGTCCGAAAGGTACTCCGGATAGACCAGGTAACCCGCCGGCCCCATCCAGTCGGTATCGCCGACGCTACTGGTAGTCGGGTCCAGCGGCGAATCCCGGTCGGGTTGGTGCGGTGGGAACTGGCTTCCTTTCGATTCATTCGCATACATCTTGAATATCACGCCCCACTGCTTGAGGTTGTTTTGGCAACTGGCGCGGCGTGCCGCCTCCCGCGCGCGGGCCAGGGCGGGCAGCAGAATTCCCGCCAGGATGCCAATGATCGCGATGACGACCAGCAACTCTATCAGTGTAAATCCCGTCTTCTTCATTCGGTTCTTCCTCCGTCGGAATACGTACGATTCCTGTCACAGATCTCTTGGCCTAGAACTGAAGCTACAAGCATCACTCCTGCGCAAACGGTCGCAGTCCCAGTGTTCATGCCTCCCTTCCTGACTGGGGTACTGTGCCCCGCCTCAGAGGTGATGCAACGGCGCGTACGCTATCAATACGGAGGTCAATCTGATATGGGGAGGTTCCTGCTTTTCTTGTGGGTAGTTTTCCCACCCACATGGACAAGGTGTATGGAGTGCGATGTAAGGGGGGAGTCAGAACGGGGGGAGAAGCTATACTACGCCCACGGATGCCGCACAGGCCGGATGAAGGATGTGCGAGTTCCGTCGTTCTGAAATAGCGCGGCTACCAAGCCCAGCCGGGACTCTTTCCAATGGACCGCCTGTCCACGGAGATCTCAGCCAAAGGCCAGGTGCTTTGCGACAGCGGCGCCGGGTATCTGACAAATTGGACATGCCCATCCATGTACAGGACGTTTGCACCGCCCGGGACATGGTTATACATGGTGATTGGGGGCTGGCTGACCCATTCACCGTCTTGCTTCGTGGTGTCCCAGACCACAGGGATGGAGGACTGGGCTTGTGCGGAACGGCCCGGACTGTTGACGTCCGTGATCAGAAAGCGCTCGATCCCTTCCCGGATGAACTGGCAGTCTACCCGCCCAAATGACAGTGTGACTGTAACGGTA
>JADLCA010000033.1 GCA_020847495.1 Candidatus Hydrogenedentota bacterium
AAAGACACAGGCGAGGGCGCCTGTGCCACACGCGCTTGCCCCGCCTTCAGTCTTCTACTTGTCTTTTCTGGCTCCAGTTTGCCCAAGAGATTCACGTACCCGAACTGGATGCTGTGCTGAAGAATGGCGTGTGGCATAGGCGCCCTCGCCTGTGCTCTTGATTCTTGGGCTTCCACAGGATTGGCCGAGGATCAATCGCCAGGTATCCGCTACTCTTTGACCTTCAACACCTGACCTACCTTGAGGTCAATCGACTTCAGGCCGTTCCAGTCCATGAGTTGTTTCACGGTGACCCCGTGTTTCTCGGCGATCTTCCCCAGGAAGTCGCCACTCTGCACCGTGTACGTTGCCGGGCTATCAGCGGCGGCGGGAGCCGCGGGGGCCGGAGCCGGAGCGGCGGCGTCCGCCGGGACGAACAGCTTGAGTTCCTGTCCGGCGTAGATCTCCGTCTTTGTCAGGCCGTTCCATTCCATGATGCTCTGATAGGTCACGCCATACTCGCTGGCGATGGTCGCGAGGAATTCGCCCGCTTTGACCTTGTGCTTCACGGCCTTCGTGTTGGCGGGTTGTCCTTCTGTCGGCGCGGCGGCTGCGGCCTCTTCCGCCGGCACGTCCGCGGGCGGCTGGGCCGATTCCGGCGCCGCCGGGGGTTCGGTAGCAGGAGCCGTGCCCTCTGCGGGAGCGGGCGCCGCTGTCTCCGGCGCGGTGGCAGCAGGCTCGCCCGCGGGAGCAGGAGTCCCGTCGGCAGGGGCCGGAGCCGCGGGAGGAGTCTCTTCCGCGGGAGCTGGAGTTGGGGCAGGTTCCGCAGGCGGTTCCGGAGCTGGCTCCGGCGCAGGCGCAGGAGCAGGCGCAGGAGCAGGCTCCGCACCCACGATGAGCTTCTGGCCCACACGCAAGGTGTCGCTCTTGAGTTTGTTCCAGTCCTTAATCTGCTGAACGGTCACCTTGTAGGTGGCGGCCACTTTGTACAGCGTATCGCCCTTCGCCACCGTGTGCGTCTGCTGTGCGGCAGGTACGGCGGGCGGGGCTTCTTCCGTGCCGGGTTCGACCGCGACTTCCAGCGGTGGCAATTCGGGGACACCGCCCTTCAGGCCGGGCACGGGCTTGCGCAGCCACTGCTGCCAGGCATCCAGGCGCATCTTGCCTTCGCTGAGCAGGCGCCGGTCGAGGGTGCCCGCGGCGGCGGCCGCGTCCACGGCGGCGGCGACGGCCCGGACACGATCAGGGTCTCCGTCCAGCAGGAGCACGGCATCGCACCCGGCCGCGAAGGCCTGCACGGCGGCATCCTCGACCTTCATAGAATCCGCGATGGCGGGGGCGGTCAGATCATCCGCAATGATCACGCCCTTATATTGCCACTTGTCCCGCACGAGTTTCTGAATGAGTTCGGGAGACAGGGATGCGGGGCGCTGCGGGAACTCCTTGTCCAGTCCCGGGGCCGCGACATGGCCGACGAGCAAACCGGGAACCTCATGTCCTGCAGCCTCCATGAAGGGGAAGACAATTTCCGTCTGGGCCGGTGAATCGGGCAAGGTCGCGAGAGCGGACACGCCGTCGCCACCTTCGGCGCCGCGGCCGGGAAAGTGCTTCGCGACCGGGATGACGTTGCCCTGGGTGACGCCCTCGGCGTAGGCGAGCGCGAGCGCGCGAACCGTGGTGTAGTCGGCGCCGAACGTGCGGTCCTTCATGGCGTCAGGCGCGCCGTTCGCAAAGACGTCCAGCACGGGGGCCAGCAGGATTCCGATACCACGACTCTCGAGAGACTTGGCGGTTTCGAGGCCGGCTCCGCGGGCGTATTCCAGGTCGCGGCGTTCGCCGATCGCCGCGGCGCTGGGCGCTTCAGCCGGAGGCAGGTTGAGAACGTTGAGCTTGCCGCCTTCCTGCGCGACGGCGATGAGCGGCAGGCTGTCGATATCCTTGCCCAGGCCCACGGCTTCCTTGATCGATTTGATGAACGGAATGGTCTGGATCTTGTTCTTGACATTGCTGGCCGAAAGGACCACGCCCCCGGGTTTCAATTCCGCGAGCATATCGCGGGTCTTGTCGTCGAGCTTGGCGCCTTTCACCGCCACAAAGAAGTGGCGTGCGGCCCACGTGTCTTCGAGATCGTCGATACCGGCAGGCTCGGGAGGCGGAGGAGCTGTGTCGACCGGGGGCGGCGGAGACTCGACAGCGGGTTCCACGGGTTCGACAGGCGGCTCGGCTGGCGCGGGCTCGTCAGGCGGCGCCATAGCCTGTTGGATCGGCGGTGTCGCGCCACGGTCCGCGAAGATCGCATAGCACAGCGCAAATCCGATGAGCAGGCCGAAGACAAACGACCCCACAACGAGGAACGTCAGGACGGAATTTCGCTTACGGCTGTAAATGTCCAAGAATCGTCTCCGCAGTGCGCCCTGCGATGAGGGCTGGCAAGAACGGTCTCACGGTCCACACGCCAAACGCGCTCTACCTCTACTATCCCCGCACCCACCTGGAGGATGCCGGCGAGTCTATTCCCTCGCTATCCCGTGCTTGATTTCGACGATGCGCCCGCGGAACACCTCGACAACCCGCGCTACATGGGGGTCCTGCAAGGCGGTGCGGGCCTCCTCCTGGCTCACCGTGCCTGCGGAGACCGGCGCGCGCCGTTCATCGGGCCGCGGCGCAACCGCCGCGATACCCTGCGCGTCCACCCGGCACCGGGTCACATTGGATGTGAGTTCGCTGAGCACCTCTCCCAGGATGTTCTGGCTATCGCGCTGCTCCACCTGGGAAAGTGAGCTTTTCTGTTCCTCCGGGAAGCGCAGGACAATCGTGTCGTCTTCCAAGGCGACGGGCCGCGCGTGCGCGAGGGCAATCCCCAGCTTCAAGCTGCGGCCGGACACCAGTTCCGCGACCTGCTGCCAGGCGCGCTCCATGTTTGCGGTGGTGACACGGACCCGGCGCCGCGCGCCCGCCTCCGCACCCGGAGCTTCGTCCTCCGCGGGCACCATCACCTGGAACGGCGCGGCGGCCGCGCCCACTGATTTGGCGATGGGCGTCCTCGGCGCCGGCTCTGCCACCGCCGTCATACCGCCCGCCCCCAGTTGCGCGAGTTTCTCGAGCACGGCATCCACCGAGACCTCGACCGAAACCTTGGACAAGCGGATCAACAGGGCCTCGAGCGCGATGCGCTGGGCCAGTTGGGAATCAATGTCTTTGGCCAGTTCCGCGACCTGCTCGACCAGCCGGATCAGGTTGGTCAGCGTGAACTGGCCGGCAATCTCCTTCATGGCCGCGATATCCTCGTCCGGCAACGCCAGCAGCCCCGCGGGGTCGGAGGTCTTGCACACGAGAAGATTGCGGAAGTACTGGAGAATATCCTGCACGAATTGGGAGAGGTCCTTGCCGAGCACGACCACATCTTCGACGATGCGCAGCTGCGCGGCAATGTCCTGGTCGAGCATCGCCCGGCAAAGGCGATGCATCACGCTCCAGTCGACCAGGCCCAGCACGTCGAACACGTCCTGAAACGTGATCGTCTTGCCGCAGTAGGAGATGAGCTGCTCGAGGATGCTCTCGGCATCGCGGATGCCGCCATCGGCCGCGCGCGCAATCGCGTAGAGGGCCTCGTCCGAGCATTCCACGCCTTCGGCATCGAGAATGTTCCGGAGCAGTTTCGAAATGCTCTCCATGCCGACGCGGCGAAAGTCGTAGCGCTGACAGCGGGAAATGATGGTCGCCGGCACCTTGTGCGCCTCGGTGGTCGCGAGAATGAAGACCGCATGCTCGGGCGGCTCCTCCAGCGTCTTCAGCAGCGCATTGAAAGCGGGCAGCGTGAGCTGGTGCACCTCGTCGATCACGTAGATCTTGTAGCGGGACCGCGACGGCACGAGGCGGATGTTGTCGCGGATCTGGCGAACATCCTCGACGCCGTTGTTGGACGCGCCGTCGATTTCGATAACGTCGATGCTGGTACCCGCCGCGATGGTCCGGCAGTTGTCGCAGGTGTCGCAAGGGGTGGGCGTCGGCCCGGAGGCGGATTCGCAATTCAGCGCCTTCGCGAGGATGCGTGCGGTTGTGGTTTTGCCGATCCCGCGCGATCCGATAAACAGGAAGGCATGGCCGATCCGGCCCGAGACGATGGCGTTCTGGAGGGTCCTGGTGATGTGTTCCTGGCCGACCACGCTCTCGAAGTTCTGAGGCCGCCACTTGCGGGCGAGTACCAGATAGGGGTCATTCGCCATGCACCATTCCTCGTCATCGGTCAGAGACTCCGGGGCGCCCCCGCCGGAAATTCCGCGCGCAGGGCATCGGGTGACGGCCAGGCGCTCCCACAGCACACGGAAAAAACCACCTACGGCTGCTTCCGTCAAGACCTGACCGGGTTCGGCGGCATCCCGTTGAATGGGACCCGGCCGCCACCCCATGCCCCGCGCCATGACCTGCAAGTTCTTGTCGCGCCTTGGTATCGTACAGGAGCGGCACGCGTCCGCAGGTATGCGGAAAGGGTAGCGGAAACCCTAGCATTTCCGCGCAGAGCATGTCAACCGAGGGGCGGGGCAAGGAGAAGCGAGCGCCAGAATCGGACAGATTGGACCGATCGGTCCGATCCGTCACGGATGAGACCTGCGGAACCCCCGCGAACCCCAACGTTGACATGCCAATCCGGCTTCTGGTAGGCTACGTCGCTTTTGAAAAGCAAGTAGAGGCACCAGCTTCTCACCTTGCCGCGGTTCCGCCTCGCGCGGGAACTTGGGCGCAAGGTCGCATGTACGGGACACCTGTGTGTTCACGGCGGCAGAGGCGTGGTGCTTTCTGCCGCCGTTTTTTTGTGCCGCCGGATACCGTGGTCCGGCCGCGCAGGTCACAAGTAAACAATGGACACGCGAACCAGGAGGGATCAGTAATCGCCAAGCCGACCGAGCAACGGGTGCGGGTGAATGAGTCCATTCACGCTCGCCAAGTCCGCGTCATCGACGAAGAAGGGAATCAGTTGGGCATCATGAGCCCGTCCGACGCCCTTCGGGACGCCTACGAACGCGGACTGGATCTGGTTGAGGTAGCCCCCAATGCGGTGCCGTCAGTGTGCCGCATCATGGACTACGGCAAGTACAAGTACCAGCAGAGCAAGCGCGCCAAGGAGTCGAAGAAGCATCAACACACGGTTACGGTGAAGGAAGTGAAATACCGGCCGAAGATTGATGATCACGATTTCGACTACAAGACGAACCACGTGCGCGAGTTCCTGCAAGAAGGCAATAAGGTAAAGATTACGATCATGTTTCGGGGCCGCGAGCTGGCCCATCCGGAGTTTGGGCGCGAATTGATGGCGCGGGTCCTGGAAGCGACCAAAGACCTGAGCCAGGAAGAGCACGACCTGAACCGGTTGCGGCTGGAAGGCCGGAACATGACGCTGGTCCTGACACCGGCGAAGTAGAGTCTCTGGAATGTAATCCGTGCCGGCCCGTGCGCCGCCGCACGCCGCGCCGCGTTTTGCGGCGGGGCGGTATCCTGGCGGCCCTGCCGGGGTGGCTGATGATAGAGGACGCGCCGCGATCATGCTGGTTCGCGGTGTGCGTCGGTGGAGTATGTGCCGTGGCCGCGCGAAACGGCCCGGTTCGATGGAGGAAGAGCGAATGCCGAAAATGAAGACCAACAAGTCCGCGTCGAAGCGGCTGAAGCGCACGAAGACCGGCAAGTTCAAGAGGTTTAACGCGTTTGCACGCCACAAGGCAACCCACAAGAACGCCAAGCGCAAGCGCCGCCTGCGCACCGCGGTATTGGTTGCGGCTGTGGACGAACAACGCGTTTCCCGGATGCTGCCCAACGGCTGAGGCGCGCGTCCCGGGTTCCAGGAATTGATACGGACTGTGAGTCACGCGCGGCGTGATTCCAGTATGGAGGATTTGAACCATGCCAAGAGCCACGAATTCGCCTGCTTCGCGCAGTCGCACCAAGAAGGTCTTGAAGCGCGCTTCCGGATATCGCGGAAGCCGTCATCGTTTGCTGAAAACCGCGCGCCAGGCGGTGGACCATAGCGGCGTCTATGCCTATCGCGACCGCAAGGCGCGCAAACGCGATTTCCGCAAGCTGTGGATCGCCCGCATCAACGCGGCCACCCGCGCGGCGGGATTGACCTACAGCCGCTTCATTCTGGGCCTCAAGCTGGCGAATATCGACGTGAACCGCAAGATGCTCGCCGAGATTGCCGCCACGGATGAGGCGGGATTCCAGCGCCTGATCGAGGTGGTCAAAGCCAAGCTCCAAGCTGCGGCCTGAGCGCGCCCGTATGCGTGTGGTACCCGCAGTCGATATCCGGGGCGGACTCTGCGTTAACCTCGTACAGGGCGACTATGACCAGGAAACGGTGTTTGGCCAAGACCCTGTGTCCCAGGCCCTGAAGTGGCGCGAGCAAGGCGCGGAGATTGTCCACATTGTCGATCTTGACGGCGCCCGGGCGGGTGAACTCCGAGTCAAGGAGGCCATCCTTCAGATTTCGGCCGTGCGCGTGCCTGTGGAGGTTGGCGGCGGCATCCGGTCCATGCGGGACTTGGACGCCGCCTTTGAGGCGGGCGCGGCCCGCGCCATCCTGGGTACCGCCGCGTTCCGCGACCCGGAGTTCCTGCGCACCGCGACGCGCACCTACCCCGGCCTCGTGGCCGTGGGCATCGACGCGCGCGCGGGGAAGGTGTCCCTGAGCGCCTGGATGGAAGACACCCAGGCCGACGCGATTGGCTTTGCGCGTCAAGTCGAAGAGGCGGGCGCCTGCCGTATCATCTACACGGACATCCTGAGCGACGGGATGATGAAAGGGCCCAATCTCGAAGCGACACGGGCCGTGGCCAAGGCCGTCAACATTCCCGTCACGGTATCGGGAGGCGTATCATCCCTGGAAGATATCCGCAGGGTTTGCACTGCGCAGCCGGACGGCGTAGACGAGGTAATTGTCGGCCGCGCCCTGTATGTGGGCGCGTTTACGCTCCCGGAGGCGATTGAGGTAGCGCGGGAGGGTCCGTGAACCCGAACTTCGGAACAGTCACGATTGTCGGGGCCGGGCTTCTAGGCGGCTCCCTTGGGCTGGCGCTCAAAGAGCGCGGCCTCGCACGCAAAGTGCGCGGCGTCGGCCGGAGACAGTGCTCCCTGGACACGGCCTTGGCAAAGAGCGCGATTGACGAAGGCTATTTGAATCTCGAGGAAGCCGTGCACGGCGCGGACCTCATTGTTGTTTGCACGCCCGCCGGAATGGTCCCCCCGCAGTTGGACCAAATCCGGGGGGCGTCTTCCGTTTCCGCCGTGGTCACCGATGTGGCCAGCACCAAGGCGGAGATCTGCGCGCACGCCGAGGCCACCTGGACTTCCCCTCGGCGCTTCGTGGGGAGTCACCCCATGGCGGGTTCCGAGAAGTACGGGCCTGAGCACGCCACCGCCACGCTGTACGACGGATGTGTCACCTTCGTGGAAGCGCTGGGCTCTCACGATCCGGTAGCGCATGAACGGGTCGCGGCATTGTGGCAGTCGCTTGGCGCGCGGGTGATCGAAGTCGATCCCGCCCGGCACGACGCCCTCGTGGCGCGCACGAGCCACATTCCGCACATTCTCGCGGCGCTCATCGCCGAACTGGCGGGCGGCGCGTGCGACGTGCGGGCCGCGGCAGGCCGGGGATTCCGCGATGTCACGCGGATCGCCGCAGGGCGGCCCGAAATCTGGCGGGATATCTGCCTGACCAATCGCGCGGCCGTCCTCGAAGGGCTGGCCCAGATTGCCCAGCGCCTGGACCACGTGCGCGAGGCCATCGAAGCGGGTTCAGGCGACGCATTGGAAGCGTTTTTCGAGTCAGCGCGCGCGGCCCGAGAGAAGGTTGCTGGCGAATGAAATGCTTGTTCATCACCCTCGAGGGCATCGAAGGCTGCGGCAAATCGACCCAACTCCGGCTGCTGAGAGAGCACTTGGCCGCTCGCGGCTTCGACGTGATCACCACGCGCGAGCCCGGCGGCACGCCAGCCGCGGAAGCCGTCCGCGCAATCCTGCTCGATCCGGCGCACAAGGCCCTGTCGTCCACGGCGGAAGCGTTGCTTTATGCCGCCGCGCGCGCCCAACACGTGGATGAACTCATCGCCCCCGCTTTGGAGGCAGGCAAGATCGTGTTGAGCGATCGCTTCGCGGACAGTACCACGGCGTATCAGGGCGCCGGACGCGCTGTTTTCATGGAGACCATTCAGGCCCTGCACAGCATCGCGACGCGAGGCACCTGGCCCGATCTCACCATTATTCTGGACCTGCCCGCGGCGGAAGGTCTGAAACGCGCCGCCGCTGGTGGCGCCCCGGACCGTATCGAGCAGGAGCCGCTGGCCTTCCACGAACGGGTCCGCGAGGAGTTCCTCCGCATCGCCCGCGCCGAACCGGACCGCATCACCGTGGTGGATGCCTCGCGGCCGGTTGAAGCGGTGAGCCGGGAGATTCGCGAGATCGTGGACAAACGGGTGGGCCTGCGATGAGCTTCAGCGACATCCGCGATCAGGAAACCGCGGTGCGGTTCATTCGCCAGATTGTCCGGGAACGCCGCATCCCCAACGGGTTGCTCTTCTTCGGCCCGGGCGGCGTCGGGAAGCGCTTGACGGCGCTCGAACTTGCCAAGGCAATCAACTGCCGCGAGGCAGAAGGAAACGCGTGTGGGGCGTGCCTGCCATGCCGCAAGATCGCGCACGGAAACCATCCCGATATCAAGCTCGTGGAGCCTTCCGACAAGACGCGCCTGATCAAGAAGGACGCCATCGACGAGGTCAATGAGCTGGCGTCCTTGCGCCCCTTTGAGTCGGAGTGGCGCATCTTCATCATCCAGGATGCGGACCGGATGAACCCGCCCGCGCAGAACCACTTTCTCAAGACCCTGGAAGAACCGCCGGGACGTTCCTTGTTTATATTGGTGAGCGAGTTTCCGCGGGTGTTGTTGCCCACGATTCGGTCGCGATGCCAGCAGGTGCGTTTCCGCGCGCTCGGAAAGGGCACCGTCAAGGAACTGCTCCAACGGGAACGCGATTTGCCTGTGGAGATCGCAGAGTCCATTGCCGAAATCGCGGGCGGGCAGATGTCGCGCGCGCTCGACCTCGTGGATTCGGAAAAGCGCGCGGTGGCCTTGTCGCTCACGGAGCGCCTGGCAGGCGGAGACGACCCGGTCATCATGGCGGAGGAGTTCGCCAAGTTCCTCGACGAGCAACGCAAAGGCATCGAGTCAGCAGTCAAGGTGGACTCCGCCGATGACGGGTCCGGCGAGGCCGGCCGCGAGGAAATGGAGCGATCGAAAGCGGAGCGCCTCGCCTATCTCGCCGCGCTGGTCAAACGTGATATGCTGGAGTATCTCTACCTGCTGCAAACCTGGTACCGGGACGAAATGGTATTCGCCGCGACCCGCGATCCAGAGAAGGTTTGGAACAAAGACCACTTGAAGCGGTTGGGAGCGGCGCAGTCACTGAATGCGGCGGCCAAAATCCGGGCCATAGAAACCGCGCGCATGTATCTCGACCGCTTCATCAACGAAGAGCGCGTGTTCCGGGACATGTTCATGGCCTTGGCGGCGCCTTAGTTCGCACAGCGCGGCGGAGCCGCAACAAAGGAATACGATTGTCCGCAGATGGCGCAGATTAACGCAGATAAAGGAGAATGCAGGCGGTGCTGCCCGTGCACGGTATTGCGGCCTGAAGGGCCAGAACCATACCAGCCCAGGGCAGAGCGAAGCGTCGCCCTGGGTAGCCGGCACCCCTTCCCAATCTTGAGCGCTGAAAGTGCGGCGCGAGACCCAAGAAACGTGTTCACAAACCGCATCCGCAATAACTCCTCTGCCGCGGTTTTTCGCCTCAACACGACGTCCAGGAAGTCCCCCCTCTTGTGGCTTGAAGGGCCAGGATACTTGAAGTCCAGGGTTGGCAGGAGCGCAGCGGAGGTCTACCCTGGGTCCAGGCGCTCCCCGCGCATTGCTCCCCTGAAGGGATTGAATAGCAGAGAAGAAATGGGTCCACAGATTGCACGGATTCACACCGATTCGAAGACTCACGAGAACGCCAAATCGCGACTGAGATTCAGAATTCTGACTCTGAATAGCATACAGGGAGCTTAGTGGATGCAGACAGTGAAGATTCGCCTGCGCAAACCGACGCGGGTGTTCACATTTCTTGCGGATGATATTACGCTGCTTCGCAACGACGACTGTATTGTCCGGAGCGATCGCGGGCTGGAATACGGCACCTGCGTGCTGCCGCCAGAGCCTTGTCCGGACCACCTTATCCCGCGCTACAAAATGACCGTGGTGCGCAAGGTCACGATGAGTGATGAAGGGACCTTTCGCCAGCTTCAACAGGAAGAGGCCAAAGCGAAGGAATTGTGCGCGCGGCACATCCGCGACCGCAATCTTCCCATGAAACTGGTGGATGTCGAATACACGTTCGACAAGCATAAGATCATCTTCTACTTCACCGCGGCCGACCGCGTGGATTTCCGCCAGCTCGTGCGGGATCTCGCGCAGGACTTGAAGACCCGCATCGAATTGCGCCACATCCAGGTGCGCGACGAAGCGAAGATTACCGGCGGGATCGGCATGTGCGGGCGGGAACTGTGTTGCGCGACGTGGCTGCGCGACTTCAAGCCGATCTCGATGAAGATGGCGAAGCGCCAGAACCTCTCCCTGAACCCGTCCAAGATTAGCGGCCAGTGCGGGCGCCTGCTCTGTTGCCTGAGTTACGAGAACGAGATGTACAAGGAGCGCAAGCGCTCCGAGGTGGAAGGTGCCGTGGCCCCGCGCGCGCAGGAACCGGATGTTTATGTCGAGGACGCCTTCGGCGCCGTGGGCGCGTTTTCGCAGTCCGACATTCGCCACCGTCCTTCCGACTGGCGGGAACGCCTTCAAGAAATGGGCGAGGACGAGACCTCCGTCGAGTCCATCGACGACCTGCCGGAAGAGGAAGTATTCGAGGACGTGGAATCATTGGAGGCGGTGGCCGAATCCGGCCCCCATCACGAGGCGGACACGCGCCCACAGGGCGCGCAACGTCCCGCACAGGGTGAAGAGGGCGCCAAACGCAAAGGCCGCCGGCGCCGGCGCCGGAAGCGTCCGGGCGGCCCGTCACATCACGGAGCGGGCGGCGGTCAGAGCGGCTCCTGATGGGGCTGGTTGATACGCATTGCCATCTTCAGGATCGCGCGTTTGACGAAGACCGCGAGGCGGTCATCGCGCGCGCGTTGGACGCGCTCGAATGGGTGGTTGTCATCGGCGATTCGCTGGCATCCAGTGAGGCGGCCGCCGCCCTAACGCGCGAGGGTGTGTTTGCGGCTGTTGGCGTGCATCCTTATCACCCTGAACAAGTCGATGATGCCGGAGTGGCCGTGCTGCGTGAATTGGCCAAGCGGCCCGGGGTCGTGGCGATTGGCGAGATCGGGCTCGACTACTACAAGCACAACAATGCCCCCCGTGACGCCCAACAGGAGGCCTTCCGCAGACAGCTCGACCTGGCCGTCGAATTGATCCTCCCCGTGGTCATCCACAACCGGGACTCTCATGAAGATCTCGCGGCCATACTCGATGCATATGCTGGGCGGCTTCCAGGCGGCATCATGCATTGCTTCGCGGGAGACGCGGCATTCGTGGAGCGGTGTCTTCAATGGGGTTTTCACGTGTCGTTCGCGGGCAACCTGACGTTTCCAAAGGCGGGCGCCGTGCGCGAAGCGGCGCGCGCCGTGCCGTTGAACCGGCTCCTGGTGGAAACCGACAGTCCGTATCTGGCCCCTCAGCCGGTGCGGGGCAAGCGTTGCGAACCGGCATACGTGGCCCACACGGCGGCCACACTGGCGGAGGTTTTCGGACTTGCACCCGAAGACTTGGCCAGCAGAACCACGGAGAACGCGCGCGAGCTGTTCCGCATATCCTGACACGAGCAACGCCGGGATGCGTGCCCACACCCGGTTCGCCACGCGATCGACAGGCTTTCGAACATGAGTGATTTTGGCGACATCGTCTTTGCTTCCCCGTCGTGGCGCCGTTGTTTCCGCAGTCCTGTGCGTGTTTATGCAACATGCAATCCCGCGGAAGTGCGGTCCCTGCTCGCCACGATAGACGCACACGTGCGTGAAGGCCTGTATGCGGCAGGCTATCTCGCGTATGAAGCGGCCCCCGCGTTTGATCTCGCGCTCGCAACGCATCCACCAACGGAACTGCCGGTGCTCTGGTTTGGCATCTACGCGCAACCCGAAGATGACCAGGGGGAGCCGCCCACCGAACACTACGAAGTGGGTCCGTGGGAGCCCCGCGTTTCGGAGCAGGATTATTGCGAAACCGTTGCGCGGCTCCGGGAGTGGATTGCCGCAGGCGACACCTATCAGGTGAATTCCACGTTTCCGCTCTTCGCGGCGTTTCACGGGTCCTCGTTGCGCTGGTTCCACGATCTCTGCGGCGCGCAACAGGCAAAGCACTGCGCGCACCTGAACACAGGGCGCTTTCACATAGTGTCCGCATCGCCGGAATTGTTCTTTGAACTAGATGGAGAGGTCTTGCGGACGAAGCCCATGAAGGGCACGGCGCCGCGTGGCCGGTTCACGGAAGAGGATCAGGCGCTTGCCGATTCGCTGCGTGATTCCGTAAAGGATCGCGCGGAAAACGTGATGATCGTGGACCTGCTGCGAAACGACATGGGCCGCATCAGCCGCACAGGCAGCGTCCATGTGGAAAGCCTTTTCGATGTGGAGCGCTATCCCACGGTGTGGCAAATGACCTCCACGATCGCGTCGCGGACCGGTGCATCCGTCCCCGATATTCTTGCCGCGCTCTTCCCGTCCGGTTCGGTGACCGGCGCGCCCAAGGTGCGGACCATGGAGATCATTTGTGAGGTCGAGCGCGTTCCGCGCGGCGTCTACTGCGGCGCAATCGGCTGGTGGGGTCCGGAGCGCAAGGCCTCGTTCAACGTGGCGATACGCACGGCCGTGATTGATACGAAGAACTCGTGCGCCTCGTACTGTGTGGGCAGCGGCATCACCTGGGACTCATCCGCGGATGCAGAGCACAAGGAGTGCCTGAGCAAAGCGCTGGTCTTGCGGCAACCTGGCAAACCGTTCGCGCTGCTGGAGTCTCTCTTGTTCGATGGCGCGTACGCGCTTCTCGACAGGCATCTCGCCCGCCTGGAGCAAAGCGCGGAGTATTTCGGATATCCATTCGACCGTGCCCGCGTCATGAAACAGCTGGACGAGGCGGCACGCTTATTCGCCGGCAGCCCGTTGAAGGTGCGCCTCCTGCTGGAGCGCGACGGGACGTGCTCCGCGACCTCCGCCCCTGCGCCCGAGACGCGGCGCGTGCGGCTGGGCCTCGCCGCGCACGCCATCGACTCGCAGAATGTCTTCCTGTTTCACAAGACCACGAACCGCGCGGTGTACGAGCGCTCGCGTGCGTCACGCGCGGAGTGTGACGACGTGCTGCTGTGGAACGAGTGCGGCGAAATCACCGAAAGCACTGTGGCGAACGTGGTGCTGGACCTGGATGGCTGGCTCGTCACGCCGCCGCGAACGTGTGGCCTGTTGGCAGGCACGTTTCGCGCGCAGCTCCTGGCCACGGGGCGCGTGACCGAGCGTATCGTCACGCCCGGGGATCTCGACCGGTGCGACGCGATATATCTCATCAATTCGGTCCGGGGCTGGATTCCGGTAGAATTCGTGCGGGATGCCGCGCCTTCCGCGCGGCCGTAAGGAGGGACTCATGGGCCTGACATTCTGGGCGGTGTTGATCGCGCAGTGGGCGCACGGGACGGAGGGTGAGGCGATGCGGCTCCCGCAGACGGATACCTTGACCATCATGGGCGAGCCGGTGGAGGCCATGGTCGCCGGTATCGACGCGTATCTCACGCGGGCGTTGGGCGACTCCACCGAGGCGCGCGCGGCACTGTGGAACCGCAACTTTGCCTCGCCGGAGGCATATGCGGCATCGGTAGAGCCCAACCGCCAGCGTCTCGCGCGAATCCTGGGCGCGCACGAGACGCGCGACACCGGAGCGATGGAATTGTGCGCAACGACGCAACGCGCTGCATTGCTTGCCGAAACGGAAACGTATCTCGTATATGCCGTGCGGCTGCGCGTGCTGCGCGACATCCATCTCGATGGCTTGCTGTTGGAGCCGCGCGGTGCGGCAGCCGCCAACGTGGTGGCCCTGCCTGACTGCGACTGGACGCCCGAAATGCTCGTGGGGTTGTCGGAAGGAGTTCCCGCCGAGGCTCAATTCGCCCGGCGCCTGGCGGAAAGCGGTTGCCGCGTCGTGGTTCCTCTGCTCATCGACCGGCGCGACACCTACTCGGGCAATCCCGCCATCCGCATGACGAATCAGCCCCATCGCGAATTCATCTACCGCGCCGCATACCAGATGGGTCATCACATCATCGGGTACGAGGTGCAGAAAGCAGCGGCGGCAATAGACTGGTTCGAGCGCGAACACGGCGGCATTCCGGTGGCCATCGCGGGCTACGGCGAAGGCGGCTTGGTCGCGTTCTGCGCCGCGGCAATCGATACACGGATCGATGCGGCGCTTGTTTCTGGGTACTTCCAACCGCGCGAAGACGTGTGGGCGGAACCAATTTATCGCAACGTGTGGGCGCTCCTGCACGAGTTCGGCGACGCGGAAGTGGCATCCCTCATTGCGCCCCGCCCTCTCCTCATTGAAGCAAGCGCGCAGCCCGCAGTGGACGGCCCTCCTGCACCGTCGGACGGACGGGCAGGCGCCGCGCCGGGCCGCATTACCACGCCGCCGGTTGAAGCCGTGCGCGCGGAATTGGAGCGCGTCCGGGAGCTTGCCGCAGGACTGTCTCCAGCGCCGCGTTTGGATTTGTTCGGCGATGGTACCGGCCTTCCCGGAGGCGAGGGTGTATTGGAGGCATTTCTCCAGTGTCTGGGCGCTTCGTCGCTGGCGCCGCCCGCCGCGCCCGCGACGCCTCTTCAAGCACTCGACAGCACGGACGTGCGATTGAAGCGGCAGTTTGACGAACTCGTGGAAGATACCCAGACGCTCATGCGCACGAGTCAAGCCGTGCGCGACGCCTTCTGGGCAAAGGCGGATCCCTCCTCGCCGGAGGCGTTCGCGAAGAGCGCGGAATGGTATCGCGACTACTTTGCGAAGGAGGTCATCGGCGCCCTGCCGCCTCCTTCTACGCCCATCAATCCGCGCACGCGGCTGATCTATGATGAACCGCGCTACCTTGGGTATGAGGTCATGCTGGATGTCTATCCAGACGTATTCGCATACGGTATCCTGCTCGTTCCCAAAGGAATCGCGGAGGGCGAGCGGCGCCCGGTGGTCGTATGTCAGCACGGATTGGAGAGCTACGTGCGCGAGGTGGCCGATCCCGCCATGGATAGTCACTACTATCACCGCTACGCATGCAAACTTGCCGAGGAAGGCTTCATTGCCTACGCGCCGCAGAACCCCTATGTGGGAGGCGATGCGTTTCGCGTGTTGCAGCGCAAGGCGAATCCACTGAAACTCTCCCTGTTCTCCTTCATCACGCGCCAGCACGAACGCACGCTGGAATGGCTCGCACAGCAGCCCTTTGTGGATCCGGCGCGCATCGCATTCTACGGCCTGAGCTATGGCGGCAAGACGGCGATGCGCGTGCCCGCGCAAGTCCAGGGATACTGCTTGTCCATCTGCTCGGGGGATTTCAACGAGTGGATTACCAAGACCGCGACGGTTTCGAGCAACTACAGCTACATGTTAACAGGCGAATACGAGATGTTCGAATTCGATCTCGGCAACACGTTCAACTAGGGCGAGCTGGCGCAGCTCATCTTTCCGCGTCCCTTTATGGTGGAGCGCGGCCACCGCGATGGCGTTGCGCCCGACGAGTGGGTCGCGGCGGAGTTTGCGAAGGTGCGGCGTCTTTATGACGAGATGGGGATGGGCGAACGCGCAGCAATCGAGTACTTCAACGGCCCCCACACGATCCACGGCGTGGGCACCTTTGAATTCCTCCGCCAGCAACTCCGGTGGCCGCCGAAATAGGATGTCAAGCACACTGCGGCCAAAACCGCAAGTAAGCGATGACGAGTTCTGGGGGAAGCCACATACACTGAATCGGCGAGTCATCTTCGTAGGGCGGGAATGATTCCCGCCCTCTTCATAGGGTGGGAACAAATCCCGCCTCACTCGCTGCACGTTCGTCGCAGGGCGGTTGCGTCGAGTTTCCGATCCACGAAGCGTGCCGCCGGAGTCTACTCGGCAGCCTGCTTTTCGGCCTTCTTGTCCTGCAGGCGCTTCATGAGCACGTTGAGCGCGATCTCGAGGACGGACAGGAACGGGCCCTGCTGGACGTGTCCGGGCATGGGGATGGGTTTGCTGAGCAGTCGCACGTGTTTCACGGTGTGGCAGTCTCCCGGATTGGGTTTGGGCGTTCAGCCGCGCAACGCGAAGGCACGTCGCGCGTGATGGGATACGGATACTCGCGAAACGGGTTCGAGGCGAAAAGCGCAACGCCGGTCTCCTCCGCGGCCTTGCGCAGCCGCTCGGGGTCCCGAAGGCCGGAGGGAGGCGCATCGCGCACAAGGGCGGGCTCGCCCGCAAGGCGGTAGAAGCGGTCGTGACCGCCATTCATAGTCAGAAAACGCGCGCTTTCACTGAGGACCTTGATGGCATGAGGGACGCCTCGGCGTATCATCAGCGAGTCGCCCTCCGTGATGGTGCGTTGCTCGCCGCCAATGGCAAGACGCAGTTCTCCTTCGAGCACGTGCAGGGTTTCATCAAGCGGGTCGGTATGAAGAGGAAAGATACAGCCCTCGGGACCCAACACTTCCGTCAATGAAAAGGCGCCTCCAGTTTCGTCCGCGCTGATCTTCACCGTCAGCAATGCGCCCGAAAACCACAGAGTCTCGCCTTCCCCCGCCGGAGCCGCGACATAGTGTCTGAATTGATTGTGCATGAACCCACCCCAGTGCGGCGGGGGGCCGCTCCACCACCCCTTGTGCGAGACGTACCCAATCCGCCGCCGATACGGTACACGCAGGGATGGGCAGGAAACAACTCAAGGCAAAGTCTCAAGGGCTTGGCCACACGCCTGCATCGCGTAGCAGGCCCGCGCCCGCGGCGTTTGCGACGAGGAGGACTTGGCGGCTCCCCACCGCTTCGTGGTCCACGACAATTAGCGAACGCAGCGCGGGTGCGAAGGGAAGGAGCCAGCGCCAATCCTGTGTCTGCACGAACAGGAAGCAGGGCTTGGGGCCCGCGAATTCGGCCGCGAACGCCTGGACCGACTCCGCGATGGCGTTTTTGAAAGGCGCTGCAAGTGTCGACTTGGCCGAAGCAAATGCGAACGCGGCCTCTGACGCAGCGGAAAGTTTCGCAAGTTCCGCCTCCGTGACCGCGGTCATGTCCGCGATTGGCACATCTTGCGCGCTCTTGCGCAGGACGTTGCCCATGGCACGCTGCTCCGCGGCAACTTCCAGCGGATCGCGGCCTTCCGGCACCGGCAGGGGCCACTCGTCCACCAGGTAGGGGATGTGCGGGTGCTTGGCGTAGAAGACATACCCTTCGCGTGAGAACGCCACCGAATACAGGCGGAATTCCTCGCCCCGCTCCGACAACGCCCGGATAGGAGCGCAGAAATCGCTCGCGCCTTTGACTTGATTGACGTATGGAAAGACACAGAGAGCCATGGCCGCGGCAAGACCCGCGAAGTGGCCGGCAAGCGCGTAGTGGAGCGTGCGGCCTTCATCGCGACGTGCGCGCAAGATGGCGTGCACTCCGAAGACCAGGGAACACAGACACAACGGCAGTATGGCCAATGCCGCGCCGCGGATCTCCTCCCGTGTGCCCGCCGTCCATTCCGCCGTGGCCAGGTGCGGCGCCAAGGGACCCGCGCTGCCGGTGATGGCTGCGTACGCCAGTGGAAAAAGCGGCAACCCCAACACGAGCAAGAGCGCCGCCCAGACGTAGCCCGTGCGTCTGCGCCACGCGGCGTGGCCGCCATCCATCAGTTCCAGCACAGTGGTCCCGAAGAGGATGGCGAGCGCCGGGAAAATGGGCAGGAGGTACAGTGCTCGTTTCCCGCTGCTCAAGGAGAAGAAGATGATCGCGGGAAGCGTCCAGCATAGGAGAAGCCGCATGGCCTCGCCCTCGCGCCTGCGCCGCCAGATGGTATACAGGGTCCACGGCAGGAAAAGCGTCCAGGGGAAGACATTGATGGGGAGGTTTTCCAGGTAATACCAGAACGGCTGCTTCTTGCTCACACCGAGAACAAAACGGCCGATAGTCTGCCGGTAGAGATTTTCGGCGATGAGAGCCACGGAGGTGCCTTGCGCGGTTTCTGGACGCGACTCCTGCGCGTGGGCCATGGAGTAGGCGGGGATGAGCCACAGCCCGATGAGGATGGCGACTGCGGCAATACCCAGCACAAGGTGCAAGCAGCGGCGTTCCGTACGGCGTCCCCAGTAAAACGTAAAGACGAGCAAAAGCGGAAAGACCACGCCAGGGGGCCCTTTCGCGAAAACGGCCGCGGCAATCGCGCCATAGAAGACAAGAAGACACTTCACCTCACGCGACTCGTAATGCCGCCAAAACGAGTAAAGCGTCAGGGTGGTCCATGCGGTCAGGAAGGAGTCGATCTGCGCGGTACGCGCTTCCCACCAGAACAACGACATGGTCAGGAGGATTATCGCGGAAGTTAGCGCGACCCGGCGGCCGTAGAGTTTGTCCGCGAGCAGGAAGGTCAGCAACACCGTGGCGATCCCGCCCAGGACGGCAGGCAGGCGCGCGGTAAGCTCGTTCACATCGCCAAACGGGAGGGACAGCACGGCGATGGTCCAGAACATGAAGGGAGGCTTCTCATAGTACGGCTCGCCATTCACGTGCATGACGATCCAATCGCCGGTCTGCAGAATTTCCCGCGCGACCTGAGCGAAACGCGGCTCGTCAGGCGACCACAGGTCGTAGCCCCAGATGTTGAGTCCGAAGAGAAGCGCGGAGCAACCGGCGACAAAGAGCAGAGGCGCGTGCC
>JADLCA010000034.1 GCA_020847495.1 Candidatus Hydrogenedentota bacterium
AAGCGGTTTGATGCCTATGCGGTCGCGCGCCAGCAGCAGCCTGTCCTTGCGCGCATCATAGAGCGCGAACGCGAACATGCCGTTGAGATGGTGCAGTGCGTCGTCGCCGAACTCTTCGTAGGCGCGCAGCACGACCTCCGTGTCGCTCAAAGTGTGGAAAACATGCCCGCGCGTCTCGAGGAAATCGCGCAGCTCCTGGAAGTTGTAGATCTCGCCGTTGTACACCAGCACCACAGATTGATCCTGGTTCGACATGGGCTGGCGGCCTCGAAACAGATCAATCACGCTGAGCCGCCGCATGGCGAGCGCGGCGTGGCCTTTGCTCCACAGGCCGGTGTCATCGGGGCCGCGGTGTTCGAGCGCGCGGTTCATGCGCTCCACCAGGGCGATATCCGCAGACCGCTCGCGATCACCGTGCATGACGCCGCAGATACCACACATGGCTCAGGCCCCGCGCCGTATGGACTGCACGAGCAGTTCCGCATACAGCGTCCGGTGCGTGGCGACCATGCTCGCCACGCTGAGGTTGGCGCGCACAAACTCAGCCGCACGCACGCCCATGGCGGCGCTTTCCCCCGGATGGTCGAGCACCCAGTCCAGCGCGTCGGCGTAATCCGCGGGATTGCGGCTGGCCACCAGCTTGCCCGTGATCCCGTCCGCCACCAGTTCGGGGATACCCCCAACGGAGGCCGCAACCACGGGCTTTCCCGCGGCCATGGCTTCGATAATCGCGTTGGGGAAACCCTCGACTTGAGAGCACAGCACGGACACATTCATGAGCTTGTACAGGTCGGGGATCTCTTCGATGGTCGTGGTCAACGTGAAGCGGTCATCCCAGCCGCTCTTGGAAATGCGAGAGGCAATCTCCTTCCGGCGGGGCCCCGAGCCCACAAGGAGGAAATGCGCGCCGGGCCGGCGGCGCATGACCTCTTCCGCAATGGCAAGGAAGAGGTCATGATCTTTCACCGGGCTGAAGTTGGCGACCATGCCGATGACCTCAGTGTGAAACGGAATCTTGTAACGCAAGCGCACCTGGTGCAGGTCAGCCTGGCTGACGAACGCGTCCGCGTCGACACCGTTCGGGATGACGTGGATTCGCGCGAGGGGAATGCCCTCCTGTTTGGCCGCGAACTCGGCTACGGCGCGGCTGTTTGCCACAATCGCGTCCACGTATTCATTGGCCTTGCACTGCGCGCGAATGTGGCGTCTCCGTTGCCACGTAGCCAGCTCGCGGCGGCTCGAAATCACTACAGGCACGCCGGTGTCGCGCGCGGCCCGGTTCGCGGCCAGGTCGAACCCGAACAGAAACGTGTGGACGACGTCGGGCCGGTGCGACCGGAAGATCTTGCGGAGCGCACCGAACAGGGTGAAGTCCCAACCGCCCCACGAGCGCAGTTCGTGCACGTAGGCGCCGATGCGCCGCGCGTCCCCCACGAGCGCCCCTCCATCATGCGTGCAGACCACCGTCAGCTCGTGATCGCGGATGAGCCCCTTTAGCAGGTAAAGAAGCTGCCGCTCGGTTCCTCCCATACGAAGCGAAGGGATGACGTAGCAGATGCGCGTGAGCGAGCCGCCCGGGCGTGTCATGCCACTTCCTCCAGGATCGTGCGCAGGCACGGGGCGGCGTCGCGCAGCGCGAAGCGCGATTCCACGGTGGCCCGTCCCGCGTCGCCGATGCGCTTGCGCAACACCGGGTCACGCAGTCGCTCGGCCGCTGCCATCCACTGATCCGGTGTATCCGCGAAGAGACCGTTTGCGCCGTCTTCGATGATGTCGAGAATCGCGCCATAGGGAGTCGCGATGCAGGGGACGCCGCAGGCCATGTACTGCAGCGCCTTGAGGGCGCATTTCCCGCGGGTCCAGGTATCCTTCGGCAAAGGCATAATGCCCACAGAGAATTGCTGGATTTCTTCGACCTCGCGATCGAGCGACCAGGCCCGCACCTCGGCTTGCGGCCACGGCGATCGTGCCGCGTCTGCCCCCACGAGGCGGAGCGTCGCGCCTTTGAACTCGCCCAGCGTCCTCGCGGCATCCAGATGAGGCGTCGTGCTGGGACCCCCAATCCAACCGAAGCAAAAGGAGTCAGGGCGCTCGGCGGCGGGCACGAAGCGGTCCGTGTCCACCACGGTGGGAAACAAAGTCGCGCGCCCGCCCGCGGCGTTGGCCTCGTCTCTCAGCCATGCATTGCCAGCCAATACCCGATCACTCATTGCCATGATGGAGCGCACCTGCCCACGGTCCTCTATCAGCCGCCAGATCCCCCGCAGAGGGTGTGGCGGCGCCAGATGAACGGCGTCATCAATATCGTAAACAAGGCGTCGCGCCCGGTTTCTCAGCACGCGGCCGATGCCAGGCACGTACGCACTCAGACACGCTTTTTGGAGAACGACCACATCGTAGTCCCCCGTGCCGGCCAGTTGACACAACCGCCGTGGCGTTTCGGCGGCGTGGTACCAGAAGGGCCGCACCTTGCGCCCGGATCCCGTGAATCGCTCATACTCGGCATCTGTCAATGCAGCCATTACGGTGCAATCGACACCCGAAGCCCGCAGATACGGCAGAAACTGCGCCACCCGGTATCGCGAACTCGCCGCCCGCTCCGGATAGAGGGTCAGGAACAGCACCCGCAGTTTCTTATCGCGCACGGCCAAGGCACTCCCGGACTCGCTCCAGGACGGCGGCGACCGCGATTGTCTCCATGCACGGTGCAATCCCGCGCGGGCAGACACCGGGCTCCGTCATTTCCTGCGACACGTTCCAGCACCCGCCGCATGGTCTCCCATTGGCGACACTTTCGCAGGCCGCTCCTTCCCGGATCAGTATAGAGGGCGTAGTGGGTCCGAACAAGGCGAGCACGGGCGTGCCCGCCGCCAAAGCGAGGTGCATGAGCCCCGAATCGCAGCAGATTAGCAGCTTTGCCGCACGCAGAATACAGGCTGTCTCCCACAGGCTGGTGCGGTTCATCAATGAGACACGGGCGCCCGCGGCTTCGTCGTCCTTCCCGACTTGCACCACCCGGTGACCCTCGGCTTCCAACGTTTGGCACAACTCCTGCCACTGCGCTGTGGGCCAGCGCTTCGTGGGCCAGGACGCCCCCGTGCTGACGGCAATGAAGGAGGAACCTTCTCCGCGAATCCCGGCGGCTGACGCGCACTCCCAGTTATCGAAATACAGCCGTGGATTCGCTTCTGGTGTCGGGATGCCCGCGCAACGCGCGTAGTGTTCGAGACGGAAGACGTCGCGGGGCGCGCCGCGCAGCAGGATGTAACGGTCGCAGGGAATGACCATGGCCGCGCGCTCGCTTACGACAAGCTGGTCAATGAAAGGATTCCCGGCCAGCAATTCCGGGTAGGCGCTCCAGACACTCAATCGGCTATCGGGATAGGCGCGCTTGAGCCCTTCGTAGATGGGAATCGCCATGATCTCGTCGCCGAGGCGCCATCGGGTCTCCACGAGTATGTGAGCGGGGCGCCTGGCCGTGCTCTTCACACGCCACGCGAGCGCGCGCCTTACACGGTGCAGACGGCGGGACAAGGGTCCGCGCAAGTCCTCGTAGCTGCGGATGGGTTGATTCATGGCACGAGGGCGTCGTAGACGTCCGAAAGGGCGCGGGCGTGGCCGCGCAGGTCGAATCGCTTGACAACACGCTCTCGAGCCGCGGCGCCCAACGCGGCCGCGCGCGCCGGGTCGAGGATGAGCGTGCGCAGGCTCCGGTACAGCGCCAGAAAGTCGTTCGGCTGGCACAAGAGCGCGGCATCGCCCGCAATTTCTTCAAGAGCACCGCTCAGCGTAGCGACGGCCGGCTTGCCGCACGCCATGGCTTCGATGAGGGCCATACCGAATTGCTCCTGCCACTCGTCCGTGGCAATGCTGGGCAGCACAAATGCATCGGCGTTACGAAAGATGTCCGGCATTCTGTCATAAGGCGCTGCGCCGTTGAAGATGCAAGCATCCTGGAGGCCTAGACGCGCGATGAGCCGTTCGACGCGATCGCGGCCCGCTCCGGACCCCACGATACGCAGCCGGATCCGGCGGTCGCGCAATTTTGGATCGGACAATAGCTGATGCACTGCCAACAAAAGAAAATCGATTCCCTTGCGCGGTACTAGCCACCCCACGAACAGGATCTCGAATTCGCCGTCGCTGCGATTGTGTTGTCCCGGCGAGAAGAGGTCCGTGTCAACCCCTGGCGGAATCAGAGAGATTCGGCCCGGTGCGATACCCTCCAGTTCGAGTGCCATCCGAGAGCGTTCCGTGTACACGATGAAGCGGTTCGCGACCGCGGTGACGCGCTGTTTGATCGCGCGCCGTTCAGCGGTCTGCTCCATGTTGAATGGAATCAGGTCCCACACGGTGACGACCAGCGGCGTGCCGTAACGCTCGTGCGCGGCGGCGGCCTCCGCGGACCAGTCCGT
This sequence comes from Candidatus Hydrogenedentota bacterium, assembly GCA_020847495.1. GTDB lineage: Bacteria > Hydrogenedentota > Hydrogenedentia > Hydrogenedentales > SLHB01 > JAHDWY01. Next base: position 4,416 of record JADLCA010000034.1, read on the forward strand.
GAACAATTCCCAGGAATGAATCAGATCGAATCCTCGCAGGCGCTCGGAGAAGGGAAGCACACGCGGTGCGCGATCGAAGTATCGCTCCAAAAGGACATTCTTCGCGCGGATCAATGGATTCCCCGCTTGCGTGTCGAAGTAGATGCGCTCGGTAGCAAATCCCTCGGTGCCGTCTCCGCGCTCGCTAAAGTGCGCCTGAATCTGCGACTCGGCGCGAAATGCCGTGATCCGGGGTGCGTTCCGGAGCATGCGAAACCCTTGCAGGTGCCACGCGTTGAAACGGTTGCCCATCAGCAAGGCGAGCTTCACACATCGTCTCCCCAGAAGTGCCTCATCAGTACTTTCCGTGCCGCCTCGCGGTCCTTCGGAATATCGACATGCGCGGCGAGGGCTTTCTGTTCGAGTTCATCCAGCGTGCAGATGACGCGCGCCGGATTTCCCGCGACAACGGTGTTCGGCGCCACGTCGCGCGTGACCACGCTGCCCGCGCCCACGACCGCGTTCGGTCCGATGGTGACATTCGGCAGAATGATGGCGTTCACACCGATGTGGACATTGTCCTTGACTTCGATCTTTCCGAAGCTGGTAAGCGATTCATATTTGTCCTGGAAGGTCCAGTTGGAGTTGTGCGTCACAAAGGTGACGTCGTGCGAGATCCCCACATGGCTGCCGATGCGAATAAGCCAGGGCTCGGATCCGAACTTCGTGGTATAGACCCGGCTGCGTTCGCCGACACGGATACCCATTTCGCGCAGAGTCCTGCGAATGGTCTCGTCAGATCCGTACCGCAGTCTCAGTTTCTGAATGATCCGCTTGATTTCCCCGATCATGGCTCCATCTTCCAAAACCCGTGCAGACTCGCGCCGGGCCACACCCTTGCGATGCCCGGGCCGGCCCACGCCGCGAGCCGCTGCAAACGAAACTGGATCGCCTCAGGCATGCGAGGATGATCGATCCACGGGAACAGCCCCAATCCAACTTCCGGGCCGTGTCCTATGCACCGTATCCGCGTGAAACCCGCACCGCCGTATAGCCGCCGCACGCGCGCGCCCGTCAGTGGCTGCTCCAGTTCCTGCGGCTGCCAGCGGCGAAACGGCGCCCACGTATCCTTGGCGTATCCGCCAAAGGTCTCGCATGCCCACTTCACCACCCCCGCGACGTTGCCGTAGTTGGGCGCGGACAAAAACATGAATCCATCCTCGCGAAGCACGCGCCGGAACTCGCGTGCCGCCGCGCCGCCATTCGGGACATGCTCGAACGCGTCGATGCACAATACACCATCAAAGGAGGCGTCTGAAAACGGCAGAAGGGCCGCGTCTCCCTGGACGAGGCAGAATCCCTTGCCGCTCAGCACCAAGTCCATGCCCGTGTACGTGCCGCCGCGCGCTTCCACGTATTCGCGGACAAAGCCCCGCCCGCAGCCCACATCGAGAATGCGCTTGCCTTGCACGTCAATGGCCAAGGCGCCAAGAACTGATTCCAGCAGCGGGGTATTGATCCCATCCACGCCGCCAAACGGCGAACTCACCATCAGCGGGTTGGCCTCATAGTACTCCTGAATGGCGCGCGTCATGGGCGGAACACCTTGCCATAGCGGCTGCCTGCGTAAACAGCGAGTGGACGCGCGACAGGAAAGAGGAGCGACGCCGCGGAATCCAATCCGCCGCGTGCCAGCTCACGCAGCCATGCGCGGTACTTGCCTGGGCTCAAGAGGTCCCCAGCAAGATCGATTTCCGAGTAGGCGCAACCCAGTTCGCGCAGGCCGAGCCCCTCGTTGCGACATCGCTTCCACAGCGATCGCAACGTGTACGCGTGGTGATGCAACACGGGCGCGTCATCGGGAAAGGCGATTTGGAGGCCTTCCGCGTGCAGCTTAGTCTGGAACCGGAAATCCTCCCCGATGGATTGATCCCCGAACCGCAGACTTTCCCACACGGAACGGCGAATCGCCGAATTCGAATTGGACAGGCCGTGTCCGTAGCGTAGGCGAAACCGGCGCATTTCCGCGGTGAAATAGAACCAGCCATTCCGCTCCCAGGAAAATTGGGGAACGGTGCGCTCGGAATCCGGTATGGAACGACCGCATGAGGCGGCAACCCCAGGATCATCCAAGGGCGCGAGCAGGTGCTCCAGCCACCGCGAGTGTGCGGGGATCGCGTCCTGCGAGAGGCACACCACGAGAGGGCCGCGGCTCATCTCAAAGACCTGATCGCGGGCCCGGCCGAAATTGAAGGGCGTCGAAGACAGCGGGGCAACCTGAACGCCAAACTCGCGCAACGTATCCATCGTGCCATCGGTCGATCCCGAGTCCACCGCCACAAGTTCCACGGCGCGCCCAGTCTCCTGATCGCGCACGGCCCGCAGCAGACGCCGCAACAGCGGCCCCGCATTCAACGTGAGCAGCGTGACGCTCACGTCGCAAGAATTGAGAATGACATCATGCATCGCGGCGATCCGGAACCTCTGGTTCTTGTGTCTCCATCGTGTCTTACTTCACCAGATACTCGAAAACCGCCTGGAGGTTGTCGTCGGGCGAATGGACGCTTTCCAGGTCGAGGATGCCATCGGCGAGCAGACTGGTCAAGCGGTCGTAGAAGGCGTTCGGGTCGCGCGTCCTGATGGCGAGGCCGCCGCCATCCTCATCGAAGCTGACGGTGACAATGTGCGGCTCGCCGATGAACTTCGCCGCGGCGGTTCGCGCGTTCGCACAGCGCAGGGATACAGAATGCGGATGCGCGTCAATCAATTCCCGAACCTGATGTACGTCTCCCTGCGCCAGCACACGCCCCCGGTGCAGCAACACGATGTTCGAGGTGACGCGTTCGATCTCGTAGAGAATGTGGCTGGACACGATCACCGTCTTACCTTCGCGTCCGAGGGCGCGGATCAACTCGAAGATCGCGTTGCGCGCGAGCGGATCGAGGCCGGTCATCGGCTCGTCCAGAAAGAGCACCTCCGGGCTGTGCGCGAAACTCTGCGCCAGCTTCACGCGCTGGCGCATGCCCCGGCTGTATGTGGCGATACGGTCGTTCATGCGCTCCGTCATGCCAACGCGTTCGATGCTCTCACGAGCCGCCGCCCGCGCTGCCCGCGCGCGGAGTCCTGTGCAGCGCATCAGCCAGTACACGAACTCGAACCCGGTCATCTCTTCATAGTAGTTCTCGCGATCAGGGCACAGACCGATCCGCCGCAGCAACGCATGATTATTCCATACGGTTTCACCCAGCACACGGACGCTGCCCTGACTGGGACGCAGTTGCGACGTGCACAGCGCCATGAACGTGGATTTGCCCGCGCCGTTGGGTCCGAGCAGTCCGGTGATGCCGCTCCCGATTTCGAGGTTCACCTTGTTGAGAGCGACAACCTCTCCGAACCAGCGGGACAGGTCCTCAAACACGATGGCCGCGCTCACGACCCAATCTCCACGTTGCGGATGCGCCGCAGGACAACCCCCGCGCAGAGCAAGGAGAGGACCGCGAATCCCGCGATGATGAAGCCCCAGTGCAGGGTAATGCGCGTTCGGTCCCCGAAGAGCAGATCGCCCAGATAAACGAGGGAACGCGTGTAACTGAGGCAGCGCAGATTCTGGACCCGCAGCACCTCGGCAAGCACGTTGCCGAAGGCGCTGTTCATGAACAGCAGCGCGCACGCGATGACCGACGCGAATCCCGTCGAACGGCTCACGGCCGAACACGCCATGATAAACAGCGCCGTCGGCACGACCACCGCGACAGACAGCGCCACGCAGGCCCCGGGCACCCAGTAGGAATCGCGCACGAACTCCAGCGCTGTCCCCGGCGAGAAGATCATATGCAGGAGGTACAGGCCAAGGGCAGGGGCCGCAGTCACGCACAGCGGCACGTAGCACACTCCCGCCAGCTTCCCGAAAAAGTACTCGCCCTTGCCGAGGGGCTTTGCGAAATACACTTCGAGCAGATTGTGCCGGTGGTCGTTGCAGATGGAGCCGCCCCCGACGAGCAGGCAGAAGATGAACGCGAACGGCGTTGCCATGGAAATGTACATGCGAAAGAAGCGCGCATCGATGTTCGTGAATTGCACCTGGCGCACGAGCGAACGCAGCAGCATGCTCGGATTGGCCGTCATCAGGTCGGTCACGAGGAGCAGAAAAAGGCACAGGAGAAACGGCACACAGGACAGCAGCAACAAGCGCCGGTACAACGCCGACGTGCGCGCGACACGCAGTTCCTGCGCGGCCACGGCGAGCCAGCGGCCGCCGCGCAACCGGGGAGTTTCCCAGCGCCTGTATGTCTGCTCGTAAATGGGCATGAACTGCTCCCGGTTCGGCCGCAGTCAGGAGTTCCCTGAAACGGCCTCATAGAATATCTCCTCCAGGCGGTGCCGCACCGGCATGAACTGGCGGACCTGAAGCCCTTCATCGGCAGCCACCCTGAAGAGGAGCTTCCGATCTGCCGCAGTGGCCGATTCGACGACAAGAGAGCCGTCTTCCTGTTGCTCGACAGCGCGCCCGAGCGCCGCCAGTCGCCTGGCAAAGCGGCCGGTGCCCTCCTTGAGCCGTATGCTTACCCGATGGCCCTGCAAAGCGGTCAGAGCGGCGAGCGTCCCCTGCTCCACGACCCGGCCCTTGTCCAGCAGCACCACGCGTTCGCACACGTACTCCACGTCGGGCAGTAGATGTGACGACAACAGGATCGCCACGCCGCGCTGACGGGCGATATCGCGGATAAGATCAAGCATAGCGACCCGGCCGATCGGATCGAGGCCATTGGTGGGCTCGTCGAGAAAGAGCAACCTCGGATCGTGCACCAACGCCTGGGCCAGCTTCGCGCGCTGCCGCATGCCCGTCGAATAGGTTTCCATTGTGCGATAGCGCTCCTCCCCGAAGCCCACGTAGTTCAAGACTTCGTGCGTGCGCTGGAGCGCGTCGCGATACGGCATCCCCGCGAGACAGCCGCAGTACGCCACAAACGACACCGCGCTGAGCTTCGGAGAGGTCACGTCGCGCTCGGGCATGTACCCCACGAAACGCCGCAGACTGCGCGCGCCCGCGGGCTGACCCAAGAGGCGGGCCGTGCCTTCGCTGGGCCGGCAGAACCCGAGGAGCGTCTTGAGCAGCGTGCTTTTGCCCGCGCCATTCGGGCCCAGCAGTCCGGAAATCCCCTCGCGAAAGGTGAGCGCTACCCGGTCCAACGCCGTGCGGCGGCCGTAGCGGACGGTCAACCCGGACACCTCGACGATTGCCGCGCCATCTCCGATGCCGGGCGTCGTCATCGCGGCTCAACCCTTGGGCTCGATGTGGATGAGCACATCGCGCACGTGAGGGTTGTTCGCGCGCACCGCATCCTTGACGCGATGCGCCACATCGTGCCCATCGCGGACGGACATGTCGCCCTTGACCTCGACATGCAGGTCCACGAAGAAATCGAAACCCATTTTGCGCACCCAGCAGACATCGAGCGATTCCACGCCCTTTACCGTCAGGGCTATCCGGCGCACCTCCTGCTCGATGGCCGGATCGGGCGCGCTGTCCATGACTTCGCCCAGCGCGGGCCGCATCAGGCGCAGCCCATTGAACGCGATGATCGCGCATGCGAACAGGGCCGCCCAATCGTCGGCGGCTTCATACCCTTCCCCGCCGACGAGCGCCACCGAAATGCCGATGAACGCCGCCGCGGACGTGAGCGCGTCGCTGCGGTGGTGCCATGCGTCGGACTTGACGGCCGTGCTCTTAATGGCGGCGCCAATGCGGCTGGCGACGCGGAAAAGCGTCTCCTTGGTGATGACAACGACGATCAGCACGATGAGCGTAAACGGTTTGGGCGCGTGGTGCGGCATCAGGATTTCGCGCACGCTCTCCACCGCGATGAGAATGGCGCCGGCGAAAAGCCCCAGGGAAACCACGATTGCCGCGAGCGGCTCCGCCTTGCCGTGGCCGTACGGATGCCCTTCGTCCGGCGGCACGGCGGCAAGTTTCAACCCGCCCCAAACGACCAGCGACTGGAACACGTCCAGCCCAGATTCGATGGCGTCCGCGATGAGCGCATAGGAGTTGCCCAACACCCCGGCGATGCCTTTGATCGCGGAAAGGGCCGCATTAACGATTACCCCAATCAGGACGAAACGGGCCCCTCGCAACGCGGGATGCCTGGCAGGGACAGAAGCTGAATTCAGGACCGACATAATTCTCTCGTTTGTCGATGCACGGTGAACCGGCCACTCGCCGGGCCCGTTCCGTTCCCCTATGATACCGGAACCCTTGGACGGGTATCCAAAGACAGGAAGCCTCAATGAGACGGGGGCAATCGCGCGAGGTAGCGCGGATTGAGTAGGGCGGGATTTGTTCCCGCCTTCTTGACGGGTCCTGGATCGCCGCCGCGTTGTTCAAGTGCCGATGTGATGCTCCACGCGATCGTGCTATGATGAGCCTCAATAGGGTGCCATCCATGTCTTCAGTAGACCTGTACAACGAAATCGTTCAATTGACCCGGGAACTGGTGCGGCGTTCCGCCCATCCGAGGCGCAAGACCTTGATGCTTTCGCCGGAGGTGGCGGCTTTCGTGACCGCGCCGGCCACCCCGCGGGAAGACGACACCGAAGCCCTGGCCTCGCTCGCACGGGAAGTTGCCGCCTGCACGAAATGCGACCTGTGCACGACGCGCACGCAGACCGTATTCAGCGACGGCAACCCGTATGCGGACCTTGTGTTTGTGGGTGAGGCCCCGGGGGCCGACGAGGACAGGATCGGCCGGCCCTTTGTGGGGCGCGCGGGACAACTGCTCACGGACATCATCGTAAAAGGTATGAAGATGCGCCGTCAGGACGTCTATATCTGCAATGTCCTGAAGTGCCGCCCTCCCGAAAACCGTGACCCGCTTCCGGAAGAAAAGCGGCTCTGCGAGCCATACCTGATCCGCCAGCTCGAACTCGTGCGTCCCAAAGTCATCTGTGCGCTCGGCGCGCACGCCGCCACAACGCTGCTGCAAACCGATCTGTCCACGGGCCGCCTGCGCGGCCACTGGCACTCCTACTACGGGATTCCATTGCGCGTGACCTATCACCCCTCCTACCTGTTGCGAAAACCCGAAGAAAAGAAGAAGGCGTGGGAGGATATCCAGCACGTGATGCGCTTTCTCACTGGGGAAGAGAAGGCGGAGAGAAGCTCCGCATCGCTGTCCGTGCCGGGCGGCACCCTCGCGTAGCAGGAAGTCATGGCCAACGGGTCGCATACATTTGCCAAAGTCCGGTGGTACAACTCGCTGGTGGTGCGGGTCATCGCCCTGTGCGCCGTGCTTGTACTGTGCCTTCTTGGTTCGGTCTACATCCTCACAGCGCATTTCTTCGTGGAAGTGCGCCGCGAAATGGAAAACCAGACACTTAAGATGGCCAACGACGTACAGATCTGGTTTGATGAACACCCCAACGAACAAGTCGACCTCGAGCGCATCACGCAAGAACTGAGCCGCCAGCATCAGGACGTGGTGGTCGGCTTGACGAAACCGGACACGCGCGTGGAGCAGGTCAGCAAGGTGGAATCGGGTTTTGCCGAGGACGGCTCCGTGATCACCCGGTACCACATTGCCCGGGAAGGCGTGGACCCGATCCAGTTGACCGCACAATTTCGCATCCATCCGCAGACGGCCGTCCTGCTCGCGTTCCGAAACCGCTATCTGGTGGCCCTCACCTCCGGATTCGTCATCACCCTTGGCCTCATGATCTATTTCATCGTCAAGAGCCTGAGGCCCCTGAGCGACTTGTCCGAGTCCTGCGCGCGCATCAGCGAAGGCAAACTCACCGAGGTCGAAGTGCGCAAGAACTACGGCGAGATTCTCGCGCTGGAGCAGACGTTCAACCACATGGTGCGATCGTTGCGGGAAAAGGAAGTCGTCGAGGCCAACCTGCGTCAGGCGCAACGGCTTTCAGCCTTGGGCACGCTGGCCGCGGGCATCGCGCACGACGTGCGCAACCCGCTCAACGCAATCAAGCTGCTTTCCAGCCATGCGCTCGACACGTTGCAGGACGCGCCGGAATCGTCCGGCGCGGCAAATCAGCTTCGGACGATCCGCAAGGAAGTGGATCGCCTCGATGAGATCGTGTCCGGCTTCCTCGCTCTGGCCAAAGAACGCCAGCTTCAACCCGAACCCGTCAGCATCGATCCGCTCCTCGCCGGTTGCCTGCACCTGGTCCAGCAGGACGCGGAGGCGCGCGGCGTGCGCGTGTCAAGCGATCTCCGCGCAGGCGACACCAAACTCGAGCTTGACCCCAAACAGTGCACGCGTGCCGTGTTGAACGTGCTGATCAACGCCTTGGAGGCCACCCCGGCAGGCGGGCGCGTGCGGCTATTCTCGCGTATCGTCGAAGATGCCTGCCAGATTGAGGTTCGCGACGACGGACCCGGCCTCACGAAGGAAGTCGCGGAACGCGCCTTTGACCCGTATTTCACAACAAAGCCTACGGGCACAGGCATTGGCCTATCGATCACGCGCGGCATCATCGAAGAACATGGCGGCACTATCGAACTCTCCTGTACCGTGGGTGCGGGATGCCATGTGCTGATTACGTTTCCACTGCGACGGGAAGGAGTGGCATGAAACCGGAAGTTCTCATCGCTGAAGATGATGACACGCAGCGCCTAATCCTCAACGATATCCTGAACGTGTCCGGCTACAAGGTGACTGCGGTCGCTTCCGCGAAAGACGCGTTGGATGCCTTGCGCGTAGAGCCGCGTCAGGTGCTCCTGACAGATCTGCGCATGCCCGAGATGGACGGCCTAGAGTTGCTGCGCCAGGCCAAGCGCATCTGCCCCGACATGGAAGTGGTCGTGATGACGGCGTTTGCCACCATCCAGACGGCCGTCACCGCCATGAAAGAAGGCGCCTCCGACTACCTCGCAAAACCCTTCGACAAGGAGGAGCTGCTGATCGTCGTGGAGAAGGCCGTCGAGCGGGGCAACCTGCGCCGCGAAAACGTGCAACTCCGCGAATTGGTCAAAGTCTCGGTGTCCTTGGGCAACATCATCGGCGACAGCCCCGCCATGCAGCGCGTCTTCAATATCGTTCAGAAGGCGGTCCCCATCAACAGCACGGTCCTTATTCTCGGCGAGTCCGGTACCGGCAAGGAACTCGTCGCGCGGCATATCCACTTCGAGGGGCCGCGCGGTAAGAAGACCTTCGCTGTGGTCAACTGTGCCGCCATCCCGGATACCCTCGTCGAGAGTGAATTGTTCGGGCACGAGAAGGGCGCATTCACCGGAGCGGACGCCAGCCGCGCGGGAAAATTCGAGGTTGCCAACGGCGGCACCCTCTTTCTCGATGAAGTCGGCGACATGCGCCTCGAAAGCCAGGCGAAACTCCTGCGCGTGCTCCAGGATGGCGTCGTGGAGCGGGTTGGCTCGGCCACGCCCCGCAAAGTGGACGTGCGGGTCATCGCCGCGACCAACCGCGACTTGCGCAAGCTGGTTGGCGCGGGCGAGTTTCGCGAAGACCTCTTCTTCCGCCTCGACGTACTGCCGATTCCATTGCCGCCGCTGCGCGAGCGGATTCAGGACCTGCCCCTGCTCATCAGTCATTTCCGCGAAAAACTGTCGCAACGCCTCGGAAAGCGCTGTCCTACCGTCGCGCCGGATGCCCTCGACGCGATGCGCCGTTACCGTTGGCCGGGCAACGTCCGCGAGCTTGAGAACACTCTCGAACAGCTCTACATCCTCTGCGACAGCGACACCATCCACGCGGCGGAGCTTCCGGAGAAGCTGCGCCAGCGTGCGACTGAGTCGGGCGATTTCGTGTTGCCGCAGGGCGGCCTCATCCTCGAGGACCTAGAGCAGGATCTCATCCGCCAGGCATTGGCAAGGTCCGGTGGGTCCATCAAAGAAGCGGCGGAACTGCTGGGGCTTACCTACAAGACCCTGCAATACCGTCTCAAGAAGCACGAAATAGATCGCAAAGGCGAGGCCTCCGACGGGCATGAATAAGGGCCGCCGAAGGCGGCGAGAGGCTTGGGTTCATTCCGGCGCACGTCCTCTCGGACCGATCCGTCGGATCCGTCCGATCAGACCACGCAAGACACAGGCGAGGGCGCCTGTGCCACACGCGCTTGCCATGCCTGTAGGGGTTCTTTCTTTCTTGCCGACCCTGGTTTGCACGAAGACTTTAGGAGGCTCTGAAGGACAACGAATGATAGAGAGACGTGTGGGACAGGCGCCCTCGCCTGTCTCTTGCCATGGCGCGCTACGCGGGCGTGATCTTCCCCATCACGACGGAGGCTTGCGCACCGGTCGCGTGCGACACGTTCGATGCCCGCCCGCAGAAGGTCTCGTTTCCCAGGATGGCCGCGCCTATGGGATCCAGCGACGCGTGCGGCAGCCCGTACTCATCGCTCGTGCGGATAGTCACGTCGGAAATGCCGTTACGGATGCGCTGCACGAGGGCTTTATTGTTGACGCCGCCTCCGCTCAGGATCAGACGCGACACCTTGAATTGCGGCTTGACGAAACGGTTGTAGGCCCGCACGATGCAGTAACTCACCGCTGACGTGACGGTCGCCATGAGATCTTCATAGGAGTGGTTCTTGCGCCCGGCAAGCGCATCGCGCAGGTAAACCTCCGGGCCAAACTCATCGCGGCCCGTAGTCTTGGGCGGCACTTTCGCAAAGTAGGGATGGTCGAGCAATAGTTCGAGAAATTCATCCACCACGACGCCTTTTGTGGCCGCCACGCCATCCTCATCCATTTCCTTGTTGCCGCTCGTGAGCATCCGTGCCGCACCATCGATCGCTAACGTGCCCGGGCCCGCAACGAAGGCAACCATCTCCTCGAACTTGGGCGGGATGACCGTGATGGTGCTGATGCCCCCAAGGTGAAGCCGGGCCGCCATGCGATCCTCACGCGCGAAGAGCACATGATCGGAATACGCAAAGATGGGTCCACCTTGGCCTCCCGCCGCCATATCACGCGCCTGGAAGTTGGAGACCACGGGGAGCTGGGTGCGCTGCGCGATGATCGCGGGCTCCCCCACCTGCATGCTGCCGATGGCCTGGTCGTAACCTCGCGGCGGATTGTGCGCCACCGTGAACCCTGTCGAGGCGACGAAATCCACTTCGCACAGTTCCGTTTGCGCGAGGCGGGACATCTCCTGGGCCGCGTCGGCCAGGAACTCGCCCAACTCGAAGTTAAGCAGGCAGACTTCCCGCACATCCTTGCGGGCAACGATCAGGCGCGTGCGCAGTCCTGACGAATAGGCGAAATGCCGCGACTTCATCAGCTTGATGTGAAGACCGCCCCCGCTGCCTTTGATGCGCACGAGCGCCGCATCCACGCCGCGGGCCGACGTGCCGCACGTCAACCCGATGGCGTATCGCGTCGGTTTCTTCGATATGCCCTGAAAGATCATCTTCTCCGCCCGCCTGCTCGGTTTGAAGCCCCGTTACCGCACCTGTTCCAGCGTCGCGCCCGCGAAGTAGTGCGCTAGAATCTCCGCATGGCCGATACCCTGGAGGGCCATCCCCCGCGCGCCATGCTGGCATAATCCTACTCCATGGCCCCGTCCCCCGCCAATGATGGTGTAGGCCACTGGCCCGGACGGTCCCCGCTCCTCCTGGATTACGGCCATTGCGCTCGGCAGTCCATCAAAGGCCTGGCGGATCGGCAGTTCCTTGCGAATGGTCACGGTCCCCTCGGAACCCACGATCTTCACGGACTTCAGCCGGCCACTGACTCCGCGTTCGCCGGGCTCAACGGAACGGATCGTCCCCACCTTATGCTGCTGATTGACCAGCTTCCCAAGTTCGGCGGCAGTGATCCGCCGTTTCCAGCGGAACCCGGCGCTGTCGCCGCTGCAATAGGCCGCTGGTTGCGACTGGAGCCAGCGCGACATGCTGGCTCCGGGTGATGCCGCAGGGATCTTCCCAAAGGGGAAGTCCGCCGTTCCCCGCAAGGCGGGTTCGGGCGGTGAAGACCACACCGTGTCGTTGTTTTCCGTCCAGCCGCCGCAGTTCGAGCTGAATACCGCGGGCACAATGCGGAACCCGCCGGCAAGAACCTGTCCACGCGTCGCCTGAACGGCGGCATCCGCCGCGGGATGGCGGCCGCTGAAGCCGCCATACACGCGGTCGCCTTCGCTGTTTGTGAAATGAAATCCTTCGAGGATGCGCTTCAACGCCATATGTCCCAAAACGTCGCTACGCGCGGCCACGGCCTGCGCCTTGAGGGCCTCGGCGGGCCAGAGGGCGGGCATCTCCGAGGGCAGGACACCCGCCAGATACTCCTCCACCGGCAGCGTTTCGAAGATTGCCAGCGTCGAATCGGGTTCGACGGCGAGGTCGAGAACGCCGGTGTACCGATGCTCCTCGCGATCCTTCGGAGTTACGACGCCAAGCGGTGCTCCAGACTTCACTGTGAGCGGCAGGCGCAACGTCGCAGCTTGTCCTGCGCCGGAGATAGCCGTGACCGAACCCGCGCCCGCCTGCACGAGCTGCGGACGCACCCAGACCCATACGTTTTCTTTCTCCAGACTGGACTTCAAAGCAAGCGCGTCTTTCTCATTCTCGAAGCGCTGCACTGAAATCCAGTATTCGCGCCCGTCGAGGATCTGCCCGCTCTCCGTCGAGAAGCGCAACCCCAGCAGCACGGGCTCGGCCGGAAAGCCGCGCGCGCGCCATTGCACAAGGTATGCCTCCATTTCCTGGGACTGGGTAGGCTTGAAGGTCTTGGAAAACACATGGAAGTGGCGGCGTGGCGGCGTGGCCTGCCCCAGTTTCAATGTCCAGGAGCCGGCCGCGAGGCTCGTCATGGCATCGCCATTTCCCATCTCGATCGGGCTGTCCCCCCGGATGGTCAATTGCGTGAACCCGTGGTAGAGGCGAATGCGCACGGGCGCATCGCCCTGGGCGATATCTTCCGGAGGCTTGGCAGGCTCCGGCGCGGGCTCTGGTGAAGGTGTGGGCGGGGGCGCCGGAGCCGGAGCCGGAATGGGTGCAGGCGCTTGAGGTGGTGGCGGCTGTGGCGTCCGGCATCCAGAGCATCCTAACGCTGCCGCTCCAAGCACGACGAGCACTACACCGCTAAATCTCGCCCAACGCCGCACGCACATTTCCTTTCGCTTGTTCGAGGCGGCGTTCCGCTTCCGCGCAATCCACCTGCAACCGGTGCATCAAAAGGGCAACGGGAATCCGGCCCCTTGCGGCGTCAAGGGCGTCCGCGGCCGCATGCGGACTCAGGCCCGTCAGCGCGGCGAGGATTCCCGCGGCGCGCTTGCGCAGCTTCGCGTTCACCGGACGCACCCCGATCATGTATCCGCCATAGACCCTGCCCGACAGCGTCATGGCGCCCGTGGACAACATGTTCAAGACAAGTTTTGTCGCCGTACCCGCCTTCAAGCGCGTGGAACCCGGCAATACCTCTGGCCCAGTGTCCGGGGTAATGTGCGCATCCGCAGCGGACGGTCCGTCCGGGTTGCAGGAGACCAGGGCCGTATAGGCTCCCAAGTCGCGCGCGTACGCAATCCCGGAGAGCACATAGGGCGTGGTGCCGGAAGCCGCGATTCCCACGAGCACATCGTGTGAAGACAACGGAGGATGCAGTGCCTGGAGGTCTGCCACGGCGGCCGCTTCGTCGTCCTCGGCCCCTTCCACGCTGTGGCGCAAGGCCGCGTCGCCGCCCGCGATGATCCCCACGACGAGACCCGGATCCACGCCGAATGTTGGCGGGCACTCCGACGCGTCCATCACACCCAGCCTGCCGCTGGTGCCCGCGCCGAGGTACACAAGCCTGCCGCCGGAGTTGAAGGCGGCCGCGATACGTTCAACGGTTTGCGCAACTGCGTCGAGTGTGGGGGCCACGGCGTCGGCGGCGTGACGCTTGGATTCATGCATGCGGCCCACCAGCGCGCGCGCACTCAGCCCGTCCAGCGGCACATCATCGGGAAGCCGCGCCTCGGTGGGCATGCCGTGCGCGTGCGTTCCACCCAAAGGTAGATCGTAATACGAGACCATCGGCGAGGTCTCGATGTCCGTCAATAGCGCGAGTGCGGCGTCCGTCTCCCGCTTGGGCGCGAGGCCCGGCGCCTCGAAGAAATCCTGTTCGGCAACGAAAGCCGCGAAGCGGTCCCGGTACAGCGCACATTGCTCGAAGAGGCCTCCCGCCACATAGACGCGCACGAGCCGCGGCAAGCCCATGGCCTTCGCGGCGGCCCGCGCCAGATTCGCCAGGTGCCGCGCCTGCTCATTGACGCAATTCATGGCTACGCGGTCGCCGCGTTCCGCAAGCGTGGTCACGGCGTGGGCCAGGCGCGCCACATCGCTTTTCGTCGCGGTGCGCGACCACCCCACAAGTTCAGCGAAAGCGCTCCGCCCCGCCGCGTGGGTTAGGGCGTCCACGAGGTCTGTCTCCTCGCCGAGCCCATCGATGGATGCGGCTGCCGCGCGCAACGCGCAGACTGCGAGCCCATACGCGCTGCCGTCATCGCCGAAAAGGGCACCGCGCCCGCCGAAGAGTCGCTGGTCACCAGCTGCCGTCTTTGCTACAACGCTCGACCCTGTGCCGGCGATGACCACAATGCCAGCCGCTTCGCCGAAGTTGGCGAGCATGAGGGCGTCGACGTCACTGCATACCACCGCACGCCGGGCGTGGAGGCGCTCGCAGAGCCCGCGCGCCAAGGCGTCACGCAGGGGGGCGTTGCGTGCCCCGGAAATGCCAGCACCGATCTCCAGCGCGGGGTGCCTGTGGCCGCGAAGCACCGAGCGGGCAAGGGCGGTCAATGCGCGTAGCGATTCGTGAAGACCCAGGGCCGCGGGATTTGACGCGGCGCCTTCGCTGCGGGCCAGCAGTTCGCCCGAGGACGTGAAAAGCGCGGCACGCGAAGACGTGCCGCCTCCATCCAAGGACAGGAACACGGGCTTGTCCGCGCTCATACGGTCTCCCCGGTCCAGGACCAGCCGGGGGCGAAACGCTCCACCGCGCCGGTCCGGATCGCGCCGGTCTCACAAATGTCTTTGAACAGGTACGCGCTGGGATTGGGCGTGCGCCCGAGGGTCTCCCAATCCACGTGGACGAGACCGTAACGGGATGAATACCCGTCTGTCCACTCGAACCCGTCGAGCAGGGAGCGATGGAAATATCCGCGCACGTCCGCGCCTTCGCGTATTGCCCCATCGAGCGCCGCGAGATGGTCGAGAAGAAAGCGGCACCGCTCCTTGTCATCCTCGGTGTCGACGCCGTTTCCCGCGATCAGAATTGGCCTTCCAAACACGCGTGCACGGCTCAACACTTCCTTGAACCCCTCCGCGTCTGGAAGATACACGCCGGCGCGCGCGGGGCGCTCCGCCTCGTCCGTCAAGGCGCGGAAAAACCGGAGTGGCCGGTCCGGCGCCCAGCGCACGGTCTCCGCCCCGTAGTACGACACGGCGAGGAAGTCCGCCGTGTCGGCCATCTCCCGGGCGCTTTTGAAGGGGAAGCGCGCGCGCCCGCCGCACGCCGCTTCCACGAGCAGTTCCAGGGAACGGCGGCTCTCACGATTCGCGGCTCGCAAATCCCACTCGCTCGCGCTGTTTGCAGGGCGGCACCGGCGCGCCCGCACCGAAAGCCCCACCTGCGCGTCAGGCTGAATATGGTGAATCGCGCGGTACGCCGCCGCGTGGCACTTCATGAGGCTGAGCAGGGCCGTGTACGCGCTCCAGAAGGGTCCGCCGCCAGGGGGCCACTGGCCTTCGATCCACGCCATGTTGACGAGATGCTCCGGCTCCAGGATGGGTATCCAACGCGTCACATTGCTGGCGA
>JADLCA010000035.1 GCA_020847495.1 Candidatus Hydrogenedentota bacterium
GGGATGAGACGCTCGAACTCCGCGCGCATCGCCGCCTCGCCGAACGGCATCACCATTTTGTTGTAGTGGCCGATCAAGGCGAAGCGCGGGAACTGCTGCCGCAAGCGCATGCCATCCACACCCGCTTGCCGCTCCAATGGCAGCACGCCTTCTACGCCCACCCCCTCCAACCATGGAACCAGCTTCGTTACGTCGCCGTCGGTGTCCACGATGGTGAGCATGCCCATGTCTTTCACTCTGTCCATGAGACGGCGATAGTACGGGGCGAGGAAGGCCTCGAAATAATCGGGGCCGATCATCGGGCCGTTGTTGTAGGACATGTCCTCCGCGATGGTCATGAAGGTGGGCTTGCAGACGCGCGCGATCTGGTCGAGCAAGCCAAGGTTGAAGCGCAGCAGATCCTCGTTGACGCGGTGGATGAGCTCCGGTTGCTCGATAAACGCGTACATCAGCTTCACAAAGCCCATGAGGGTGCGCGGAAACCAGAAAAAGCCCTCCAGCGTTATCCACACCACGACTTCGCCGCTTTCTTGTTGCTTCGCCCACGGCTTCATGGACGCGATGGCGCGTGAATGATTGGGATAGAGGCGCGGCAGAATGCGGAGGTAGTCGTCCATGTTGGAGACAACGCCCTCGACGTGGTGCTGTTTCGCGTCGATGGTCGCTTCGGTGGTGCTGAACCAGAATTGCTTGTAGGGGTCCAGCCCGAAGTACTCAGATGTTTCAAACACGTCGTCGAGATCGAGCGGCAGCCCCTCCGTCTTCCAGCGTGCGATGGTCTCGTCCCACCACATCGCCCACTCCCAGCGTGGAAGGCGGTCCACCGGCTCAAAACCCATGACGGCGCGAAACCGCTCGACGTGATTCATCATGCCCCCCACTTTCAGTCCGCGTTCAAGGCGCGGCCTGCTGAAACTCCCGCTTGAACAGGTTAAAGAAGTTGTATGGATCAACAACCTCAATCGGAATCTCCGGGTGCTCCTTGCGAAAGACATCGAGCGAATCGATCACCGCCGTGGGCGGAACCCAGACGATACGAAAGAAGTAGAAGCCCGGCCGTGCATCATCCCGGTCATTGATCGCCCCGTACATCGCATCGGCAGTTTGCTTGGCGCTGGAGAAATTGCAGGTGTTGTTGATGAGTTCGGTCACCGGCATGCCCTTCCACACGTGAGGCTTGGGCGTGGACCCGCCCTTGTTGTGTAGATCCATGACAATCGTGGCAAAGCCATCGGGCGCGAACTTCGTGAAGGCGTCCTTGACCGCGGCAGTGGGCTCATCCCAATCCAAGACCATGGGCGCGATGCTCATGTCTGCGAGCTGGAAGAACTTGGCGTTGTGCTTCTCGAAGAGCGGCAATTGTTCCGGCTTAACGCGGTTTGGATTGAAGTAGCCCGCGGCGCTGGCGTCGCTGGTGAAGAAGTCGTTTGGGGTCGCGGTTGCGTAGAAGTGGCTGATCACGTCGGGGTACGTCTCGATCAGGTTCGGGTTGATGCCCCACGCCAGCGGGAGCTTACCGCGGTTCGGATCTTCCCAGTGCCTTGGCAGGAAATCGTACAGCGGCGTCGCCGAGTCGTAGTCCGCCATCAGGAAACACACGTAGGCCTTGTCCTCGAGGGTGTCCCTGAGCGCCGGGCGTGGCTGTTTGAGCGGCTTGAAAGGCGCTTGGCTGTGCAACGACTGGTTAAAGCAGTCGCTGGAGATGGTGTTCTGATAGCAATTGTAAGGAGAGATCACATAGACGGTTTCCCATTCCGTGGGCACCGGTTCATGGGCGCTGGCGTGGCCGGGAATGTTGCTGTACTTCCAGAAGGCGAAGAAACCCGTCATCTCCGTCATGTGGGCGCCCTTGGCTTGCTTCATGGTCTCGCGCAGAAGTATGCGATAGGTCTCGAGGTCCGTGCCAAGGCGCTGAGCGGGATCGTCTTTCGGCACCTCATCGCCCCAGGGTGAAAGGTCGAACACAAAGGCCCGATTGAACACCGCCCAGTCGCGCGTCACCACATAGGTGGTGTCGCCCGCGCCGCGGGTCGCGTGCGCATCTTCGAACAGGCAGAGAAAATGGGATGAGCACAAGCCCGTTTCCAGGTACTCGCGAATGGCCCAGCGATACGCGTCGTTCTTCTTGCTGCCGGTTTCGGAGCCATCGAAACGGCCGCGCAGATCTTCGAGGACGGGCAGCTTCCAACCGGGGAGACTCTTCGCGGCCAAGTCAGGGCTGAGTACAACGCCGTCTCGCACTCCCGCGATAGTCGTGGCGACGTTGACCGTCGCGGGAACCTCTGGGTCCCAGATGACTGCGCCCTTCAGCTGGCTTCCAGCAAGCTCAACCAATGCGTCCAAACCCGAAACCCGCACGTGCCCTCGTGAAGCTAACCACTGCGTGTCCTTCGAGAAGAGTTGCAGCCAATACGCCGGACGCGGGTTGGCCGCAGAGGTAACGTAGAGGCGTGGGCCCTCGCGATTGATGAGGCCTTGCAGGCACGCCACGGCCAGGGCTTCATCGTACGCTTCCGGCGTGCCCGGGCCGGGGACCTCATAGACGTACAAATCATTCACAGCAGCTTCTCCTTCGGCCTGTGCAGACGCGCCTCCGGTCAGCAACAGTGAAAGACAAGAACCGATCAGAACGCGCAACATCATGGTCGTTCACTCCCCGCTTTTCCGGCAACAAGATGCAGAGCATTTCGGGCCAATGCGATCATAGCACGCCTGGGTCTCGCCCGGTAGATGTGTCTACGGCATTCTGCTAGGCTTTCGGCTGCGGCAGGGAAAGCAGATTCCAGCGAGCAGTGCCTCGTGCCTGCGGAGGGGGCAATAATGTACGCCATCACAGTAAACCGTTTTCTCGCATTGGCCGGTAGTGCGCTGATACTCGGTGCGGCACTTGCGGAGGGCGACCCTATTCTGAACGTGCAAGAGCTAACGCGCCTTCGCGCGCAGGATCCAGACGCCTTGGCGCGCCCCACGGTCATGACGATGGAGCCTGCCCAATGGATCTGGATACCCAGCGGGCGCACCCTCTCCAACACCTTCGTCTTGTTCCGGAGAGATATTGACCTCGACGAAGCCCCCACACGCGCGATCGCCTGGGTCACCGCGGACAGCCGCTATCTGCTGTCCGTCAACGGGCAGCGCGCACAGTGGGGACCCGCACCGTGCGACCCCCGGCAACTCGATGTCGATCCATGCGATCTGACCGCACTGCTCCATGCCGGAAAGAACACCATCGGGGCCGAGGTGCTGTTCTACGGTCTCGGGGACGGCACCTGGCCCGCAGGCAAGCCAGGTTTTATCTTCCATGCGGTACTCGAATTCCGCGATGGGCACACCGAGACGATCATCTCCGACCCATCCTGGCAGGTCATGCTCGACCGCGCTCACCGTCCCGGCCAATACAAGCGTTGGTACCTGCGCGCGCTGCAGGAGGAATTCGACGCGCGATTGCGTCCCGAAGGGTGGGACACGCCCGAGTTCACGCCGGATGATTTGTGGATGGCCGCGGCAGCTATCGAGTGCGCACCCGGCAAACCCGCCGCATGCAGCTTCTACGAGAGCAACGACACGATGGACCGCGCCAATCCCGAGAAGAGCAGCCTGCGTGCGCGGCAGATTCCCCCGGTACGCGAAGTTTCCGTTCCCGCGAAACAGCTTTCGCAGGCCGGTCGCGTCACGTGGCGCCGCAATCCCGATGATTGGTTCGAGATGCAAATTCCCGGCTCGTTCACGATCGAGCAGGCGGACATTATGAAAGAAAACGACGGCGCGTGGGAATTGCCTGCTACGCCAAATCCACAGGACGGCGTGTTTGCCACATTCGAGTTCACCGAACAAGTTGTCGGCTGGCCGCGTTTCACGATCGACGCTCCGGAAGGCACGATTGTTGAGGTGATGGTTCAAGAGGGGCACGACACGAAGAATGGGCCGCTCTGGATGGACACCCGCATGTTCTCCTGGGCGCGATTCATTTGCCGCGAGGGCGTGAACGAATTCCAAACCTTCGATTATGAGAGCGCCCGCTGGGTGCAGCTGCACATTCACAACGCGAAACGCCCGGTGAAGGTTCGCGGTGTGGGGATCGTACGGCGCTTGTACCCGTGGCCGGAGCAGCCACACATCGTGTGCGATGAACCCGCGTTGCAGCGATTGTTCGACGCCAGCATCAACACACTCTATAACAGCGCCATCGAGACTTTCGTCGACGGAATGGGGCGCGAGAGGCAGCAGTACAGCGGCGACGGCGGTGTGCAAATCCTCCTGGCGCGCTATGGAATGGGCGACAATTTGCTGGCGCGGCGCTACATGCGCACCTACAGCGAAGGCCAATCGCCGGACGGCTACTTCATGGATTGCTGGCCCGCGTTCGACCGGCTCGCGCGCGTGTCGCAAAAGCAGATCGATGGCGCATACTGGGGTCCTCTGCTCGATCACGGCGTGTCTTTCAACTTCGATTGCTGGTGGCACTACGAGCAGAGCGGCGACCTCGACGGAATCAGCGAGGCATATCCCCGCTTGTTGCGGTTTGGACATTATCTGGAAGGCATCCGCGACGCGAACGGACTGCTGCCCGTCGAGGGTCTAACGCTCCCAACGGTCTGGATCGATCATCACGCCTACGAGCAAACGCGCCACAAGCAGTGCGCGTTCAATCTCTTCGCGTCCGCGATGTTCAGACACGCGCTGGCGCCGATGTGCCGCGCGATGAATGAAGCGGACGAGGCGGCCCACTTCGAACAACTCAGCGACAGCCTGCTGCAGGCCACCGTCGCGCGGTATTGGAACAAGGAGACGGGACGCTTCGAGGCGAATCTGCCTTGGCAGACCGAGGAGCAAAAGGTACGGCTCTGCGACCGTTCGCTCGCAACGTCGATCCTCTTCGATCAGTGTCCGGACAGCAACACCGCGGCGGCGCTGAAAGCGCTGGTGGAATGCCCGGCTGAAATGGGCTTGTCGTATCCGGCCAACGCCTACTGGCGCTACTGGGCACTCGCAAAGCTCAGCCGCACGGATGTGATCGTGAAAGACTGGCGCGAACGCTGGGCCACGATGCCTCCGGTCATCTTGAACAACACCTTGGGGGAGTGGTGGACGCCCAAGCCGGACAGTTCAAATCTCTGGAGCCACTGCCCGGTCTCCCCCGGATACCTCTTGTACATGGACATCGCCGGGATACGCCCCGCGTCGCCCGGCTTCGAGAAATGCATCGTGCGCCCGCAACTCGGTGGCCTTGGCAGGCTCGAGCTGACGGCCTACACGCCGCGCGGCCCGATTCCCTTCTCGGCGATTCCCGAGGGCAACGGCCATCGCGTAAGCGTCACCCTGCCCAAGGACTGCGAGGGCGAGCTGTTGCTGCCTCCTTCGGCGAAGCCGGACCTGGAGGTGCTCACTCCGGACGATCCCTTGGGCCTGAAGCGGTACCGCCTGGTCTCAGGCGCTGCGAACACGTTTCTGGTTCCCGGCGGCTGAGGCCAAGAGGATCTGATGTAGCGCAGGCGTCCCGCCTGCAGTTCTAGATGCAGGCGGGACGCCTGCACTACATTCGCACGCCTTTGTTAGAGGCTCTAAAGCGGCGTTTACCTCTTGGCGACGTCGAGGCACATGGCAACGATGCGTGCGCGTGCTTCGTCCACGCGGCGCGTTACCTCTTTGTAGAGCGGCACGCTATCCGGTGTTAAGGGAAGGCGCCGGCCTGCCTGAAGCAGCACCTCGGCCATTTCGACTGGAATCTTGGCCAGCAGCTCGCGGGCATCGGCCAAACGCTCTTCGGAAACGCCGCGCGCTCTTGCGTCATCAATGCCTTGCCTCAACAGATACAGATATTCGTAGTCTTCGATGCCTTCGCGCGCGACTTCCCACCGCTTGCTCGCAACGGGTCCATTGCTTCCTTCATAGACGGTGGCGAAGAAGTCGTTCGTCTCGTTCGGTCCGTCCCAGCGCGTGGGTCCGTGGTGCGCGTAGGTCCACCAGCCCGCACCAGTGAAGCCCATGTTCCACGCGTACCAGAACCGCCAGCGGTACAAGCCGGGACAAGAGAGTGTCTTCGCCCGGCCCGAAGCGTCGTAAAACCACAACTCTTTGCCGCCTTCCTTGGCCACGGGCACAAGCTCGTCGCCCAGACGCTCCAGCAGTTCCGCGGAC
>JADLCA010000036.1 GCA_020847495.1 Candidatus Hydrogenedentota bacterium
ACGAATCGTTGCTGGTACCCACTGTATATTGTGTTGCCTTAATAGTATCGGACGCGATCAAGTCAGTCCATTAAACGAGAGAAGATAGCACAGGACCCCCGGGAAGTCAAGAAAACTACGGCATTATTCGCATTATTTGCAGGCATTCCCAGTCCTCCCAGGGGCGGCTTTGCCCTCGTAAACCCAGCCACACCAACGCATGGAGAGTTGGGTCCAGTGCCTCATTGAGTCACCCTTCCATGCACACGCGGAACTTGGGGCATGGGAAGCATGGGAAGTATGGGAATGATGGGAGGTTTGAAACGCCTCCGTGTGCACGCGAAAGTTTGGCGACCAGGAGCGCCGGCATCCCTGCCGGCTCTTCTGCGGGAAGGCAAGGGGAACTTGTGCAAGGGTGCCTGTGCTCTTTCTGATTTGCCTGATTTGCGATGTGAACCACGGAGGCGAAGCGTTGAGAAAGCCAGGCTGGTGCCTGGCGTTCCCAGGGGGAGCGCCAATACGACGTAGATGGAATCGGAGTCCCTTCCGCGTCGTTCACTACGGGTCTTGCTCTGCCCCGTGTTCCCCGTGCTCCCCGTGGTGGAAATCCCTTTCCCGAAGACGCCCGGCGTGGAAGCCGGGCGCTACCAGGCAAAGATCAAGACCATGGGCAGGATGCCCATGCCACCTCGGTGTTTCGTGGCGCGATTTCGTGCGATGTGAACCGGTGAGGTCCCGGCGATATACTGTGGCTACGCCGTGCGGGCGGGCCGCGGTCTATTATCAGAGCGGCCACAGGAGAGGAAAATGCTTCTCGACGATCTGGGCAGGCCGCTGGTGCCGGTGCACGAGTGCTGGAACGATTCCGAGGCGGACGTCGTGATCTCGTGCCTGGGTGCGCACGGGATCCAGGCGTGGGCGAACTCGGAAGTCCCCCACTCCGTCCTGCCGCTCAACATCGATGGACTGGGAAAGGTGCAGGTGATGGTGACGGAGGAGGACGCGGAGGCCGCGGATTTCATCTTGCGGGAGCGCCAGGCCACCTCAGACACCGACGACGGCGAGGAGCAGGACTGTTGAGGAGACTCTGCTGCACTGCATTGCTTCTGGTTGGATTCGGAGCCTTGGAAGGCGCTGGCGTGCAAGCACCCGCACCCGGCACGCAAAGCGTTGCCGAGGTCTTCGTGGCTCCGGAAGGAGCCGACACCAACCCCGGCTCTGCATCCGCGCCGGTGAAGACGCTTCCCTATGCACAATACCTCGCGCGCGTTCTCATCTCACAGGGTAAGACCGGCGTAACCGTCATCCTGGGCAATGGCACGTACCCGCTCACCGAGACGCTTTCTTTCGACTACACGGACTCCGGAACACGGAACAATCCCACCGTCTACAGGGCCGCGGAAGGCGCCGCGCCGATCCTCAGCGGGGGCGTAACTGTTACCGGATGGATTGAAGAGAAGGCAGGGCGCTGGACCGCCCCCGTGAAAGGCCTGCGTTTCCGACAGTTCTTCGTAAACGGCGTGCGGGCGAAGCGCGCGCGTGGACCGTTTCCAGAAGGCGCGGAGCGCTTCGGTGAACTGAAAGCGATCGATGCGGACGCCGGATTCCTGGTGCCGGAGAAGTCGCTTCCGCCGCTCCACAATCCAGCAGATTTGGAGTTGGGCTTTTACAATTCGTGGAGTCACATGATCGCTCGGGTGCGGTACATCACCCTGGAGCCCGATGGGCGCAAGCGGATTACAATGCAACAGCCTGGGTACTTCCTGGTGTGCAGGAAGGAGGGCGTGAAGGCGGAACTGCCTGCGTATATGGAGAACGCGCTGGAACTGTTGGATGAGCCCGGCGAGTGGTATCACGATGTGAAGAAAGAACTCCTCTACTATCTGCCCCGCGATGGCGAAGACATGACGACGGCCACATGCGTGGCCCCGGTGCTGGAAACGCTGGTGTCCGTGCGTGGCACGCTGAATGCACCCGTTCGTGATCTGCGTTTCGAGGGGCTCACCTTCGCCGACGCGACGTGGATGGGACCCAGTGACCGGGGTCACGCGGACGTACAGGCGAACTGCGTCATAGAACCCACCAACCTGTTCGAGCGGGACGGCTCGCTGGTGAGTCTCCACAACGAGTACGTGATGAGCCCGGCGAACGTGCAGGTCGGGTACACGCGCCGCATCTTCTTTTCGGAGTGCATGTTTACCCGCTTGGGAGGCGCGGGCTTGGACCTCGGTCTTGGCTCACAGGAGTGCGAGGTCAAGGCCTGTACGTTCACCGATATCTCCGGGAGCGGCATTCAGATTGGCTGTGTGAGCCGCGATGGGCACCATCCCACTGACGAGGGCATGCTTGCGTGCTGGAACATGGTCTCGAATTGCCGCATACACGATGTGGGCGTGGAATATGAAGACAGCATCGGCATCTTCGCGGGCTATGCGGCTTGCACCTTGATTGAGCATAACGAAATCTACAATCTCCCCTACTCCGGAATTTCGGTTGGCTGGGGCTGGGGCGAAGAGGACAGCGGCGGCGGCAATTATCCGATACCCTTCGTCTATGATAAGCCGACGCCCGCGGAAGGAAACTCGATCAAGCACAATCACATTCACCATGTGATGCACAAGCGTCAGGACGGCGGCGGTGTCTACACGCTGGGGAATCAACCCGGCACGGTGATCGAGGGAAACTACATTCACGATAACGAGGGCTGGCCCGGCGGCATCTACCTCGACGAAGGCAGCGGCTTCATCGAAATCAGGGGAAATACCGTACACGGCGCTCACACGCCAATGAACTATAACAACCGCGCACAGGACCGCATCAACACGTGCAATGAACACGATAACTGGTTCGGCATTGCGCCGGAGGACCCCGCATTTCCCAAGGAAGTGGTTGCCAAGGCGGGACCTCAGGAAAAGGAGTGACGCACGCGCGCATGGACATCGAGATCCGCGAGTACCGTCCGGAGGATGAGGCCGAATGGATGCGCGTGCATGCGGTCATCATGAGCATTTCGCACGCCTGGAACTACTGCATCCAGGAACGGCCTGCCTATGAGGGATTCGTGTCGACGCGTCTGGTCGCAGTCCTCGACGGCAAGATTGTGGGACTCACGGACACGCAGTATGAGAACGAGGCAGGCGAGTTCTGTTTCCTGAAAGATAGTTGCGGGGGCTACGTGCTGGAGTTCGGAAGGCTACCGGAGTTCGCGGGCCAGCGCATCGGCAAGTTATTGATCGACGCCACCGTCGAAGACGCGAAACGCAAGGGCTTCCACCGTCTCGAATACTGGACGCAGGATCGCAAGGCGCAGCGGTACTACGCGCGTTTGGGCATGAAGGAAATCGGGCGTCATTACCGCTTCCGGATGCGGCCACCGGAGGAAGTGAAGGACCAACTCGGCCGCACGTACATCGGAATCGAGTACATCTATGCTGCCTGCATGCCGGAAGAGTGGCCTTTGATCAAACAAAAATACGACATCCTCACCAAGCACCCGCTGGAACCGCACCTGTGCATCGGGTATGAGGTGCGGTTCTGAAGAATCGGACGGATTGGACGGATCCGACCGATCGGTCCGCTGAAGACACACTTGTGAGCGGCGCGCGCGAAGCCGTAAGATGGGCGGGTTTCCCAAATACAACACTCTTCGGGAGGATATATCTTATGGAACTGCAGAAGGAGACCTTGTCGCGCCGGTCCTTGTTGATGGGCGCTGCCGCCGCGGGAGGAGCATGCATGATCACGCCAGGCTTGGTTCAGGCGCAGGCGGCCGGGACAGCACCCGCGCTCGCGGCGGGCGACGTGGTGTTGTTCCAAGGGGACTCGATTACGGATGCGGGCCGCAATAAGGACGCCGCGGACGCGAACAATCCGGGGGCCCTGGCGGGCGGCTACGCGATGATGATCGCGTCACGTCTGCTGGGCGTGCATGCGGGCCTGCGCTTGCAATGCTATAACCGCGGCATCAGCGGCAACAAGGTGCCCGATCTTGACGCGCGCTGGCAGGCGGAAACGATCGCGCTGAAACCGCGCGTGCTGAGCATCCTGATCGGCGTGAATGACATGTGGCACAAGCTGAGCGGCAAGTACGATGGCACCGTGGATCAGTACGAAAAGGGATTCGCGGCGTTGCTCGCAAAAACCGTTCAGGCGGTGCCCGGCGTGACGCTCGTGATCTGCGAGCCCTTCGTGCTGCGCTGCGGTGCGGTGAACGAAACGTGGTTCCCGGAGTTCGACCAGCGGCGCGAAGCGGCCAAGCGGGTCGCTGAACTCGCGGGGGCGATCTGGGTGCCGTTTCAGTCCATGTTTGACGCGGCGATCACCGCCGAGACCCCGCCGGAATACTGGGCCGGCGATGGCGTCCACCCGACGATGGCGGGCCACGCCCTCATGGCAAAGACGTGGCTGGACGTGACCGGCCTCGGTTGAAGGCAGATAGGTAATAAGACCTCTCGCGGAGACGCCAAGACGCGGAGAGGGCACGGATAAGTCAGAAGCGCCCGGGTTTCGGCCCGGGCGTTTCTGTTTTCGCCCAAGACGCCCGGCGTGGAAAGCCGGGCGCTACATTCGTGCTCAACTCTCCGTCGGGGCATCGCGGTGGGCGACAGTGATTTTGACATCGGGCGCTCGCATCGACACAATCACGCCTTCGGCGCCTGGATTCTGGAGCCGCGTGCTGCGTTGGCTGTCACCAATCAACTTCGTGATCTGAGGTTTCGATATGGATTTGATACCCGCTGCTATCAGTGAACTGCCTGCCGTGTCATTTGGAAAGGGCGAAGTGCTCTTCGCAGAAGGTCTCGAAGGGTCTGCGATCTATTTCCTCGAAAGCGGTTCCGTCGAAGTGCGCAAGGACAATGTCGTCATCACAAAGATCCGCGAGAAGGGGGCTATGTTCGGCGAGATGTCGGTGCTGCTGGGGTGTCCGCTGACGGCGACGGTGTGCGCCTCGTCGGATGTCACGTGCCGCGTTGCCACGGAGCCGATGGCGTTTCTTACCGCACATCCGGATGTCATGATCTACATCGCCCGGGTCCTTGCGCGGCGCCTCGAGTCGCTGAACCGCTACCTCGTCGATGTGAAACAGCAGCTTCGCGACCAGGATGGCCATGTCGGGATGGTGGACGAGGTGCTCGACGCGTTGATGAACCGGCATCCACGGCAAATCAAGGCCCCTCAGACCGCCGGGGAGTGAACGCCTTCTTGAGAAGCGAGGCGAATCTGCTTTCTGCCAGAGGAGGATTCCCACACCGCCTGCATTGTATCGAAGTCGATGGACATGCAGGTGGGAGTCGATGACATCTCCCGGCCCGGATTGAACACCCACGTGTTTTCGATGCGGTCGTACCATGATCCCGCGGCGCTAAACGGAGAATTGTGGATGTGCCCGCCGAGGACGATGTCCGGATTCAGCCGCGCGATCATTTCCGCCAGAAATGCGTCGCCGGAAAAACGCTTGCCGTTCCACGAGGTCTTGGCGCCATCCGGCGGCGCGTGGTAGAGCCAAATCCACCGCGCGGAACCGCGCCGCTCCGCATCGCGTTCCAGATGCGCCTGCACCTGGGAGCGCGAGTTCTCGCCATCCCACCACGGGCAGATCGTGATCGTCAGGCTATCGTGGAAGAGCGTCTGAGAGTCCACGGACACGCCCTCGATCTCGACGTGTCGTAGCCATTCCGCGTAGCGCTCCCCTGCCCCGTTCTCGCCGTCGAGGTCGTGGTTGCCTGAGCAGACCGCCACCGGCGCCAGCGCGGCAAGGCGCGTGAGGTACTTTTCAACCACGATGATCTGAGTATCGATGTCCGCGTGACCCGCGAGATCGAGCAGATCGCCCGCGATGACAAGCAGATCGTGGCCGGAGGTCCGGGCGCACAGCCAGTCGAACTGCTTCAACGCATAGTGCAGATCGGAAACGACGAGGAGCTTCACAGGGAGTCTCCGATGACTTGTTTGCTCTACGAATACCCGGAGCGGGGGCGTTGTGGCCTGCGAGGCCACGCCGATTGCTGTCGATGGTGCACGAGTGCCCGCACGAAGTCAAGGACCGGCACGGACGTGCACGGACGCGCGCGGAGCGAGCCGCCGCGCGGCCCCGCGTATCGGGTGCG
>JADLCA010000037.1 GCA_020847495.1 Candidatus Hydrogenedentota bacterium
AGGCTCGGCCAGCGACCCGGACCGCCGCACGGTGCATGAAGTCGTCGCTGACGGAAAGCCGCTTCGGGAAGCGGTCAAAGATAACAAACCATTCGATGTAAAGGCGTATAACTCAGGCGTACCGGAGAATGGCGAACCCTCGCCACTCGCAATCCCTGAAGAGCGGCGCCCCTTCAGCGAAGTCACCAAAGACAACAAGCCCTTCGACCCCAAACGCGACCTGACCGCTGAACAGAAGTAGCGCCCGGTTTCCATGCCGGGCGTCTTTGACTTGCCCGGTTTCCACGCCGGGCGTCCGCCTCTTGCGCCGATGCGATTGGCGCGTCCTCTTGCAAGCACCATGAATCCCTTCTATACTACGCGCTCACTTCGTTGGACCATTCAGTGCACAACAAGATCATGAAAGGGATTCATGCGCAAACGCTTGATGGTTACCGGCGCTGGCGGCTTCGTGGCCGGCAGCATAATTCAAGATGCAGTCAACGGCTGGGAGGTCCACGGGGTCTCCCGCTCTCCCGCGCCGGTCGAAATGCCCAATCTCGTGTGGCACCAGGTCCCGGAAGTTGATGCCGACATCCTGCATGATGTCTTTCACGACATCGAACCCGACGCCATGATTCATACCGCGGCCCTCGCCGACATCGACTTCTGCGAGGCGAACAAGGAGTTGGCTGAACAAGTCAATACGACTTTGACGCGTGAACTGGCTGAACTTTGTGAAGACCACGAGACGCGTTTCGTCTTTCTGTCCACGGACACCGTGTTCGACGGCGAAGGCGGCCTCTACATGGAGGATGACCCGCCACATCCCGTGAACTTCTACGGCATGACCAAGGTGCGCGCCGAAGAGGCTGTGACCTCGATTGGCGGCGACTCGGTCATCGCGCGCGTCGCCCTCGTGATGGGACTCCCGGTATTGGGCGCGGGCAATTCATTCGTCTCGCGCATGATCGCCACGTTGGACGCGGGCAAGAACGCCACGGCCCCGGTCAACGAAGTCCGCTCGCCAGTGGACGTAATCACGCTGGGCCGCGCACTGGTTGAGTTGGCCGGCAACGATTTCCAGGGTCGCATCCATCTCAGTGGCAACGATGTCCTCAATCGCTACGACATGATGTTGCGGATTGCCGCACGCTTGGGTTATGCGCCGGATCGCATCATTGCGCAAGATCCGAGCGGCATTCCCGGCCGTGCGCCGCGTCCGCGCGACGTTTCTCTGAACAACGCAAAGGCACGAAAGGTCCTTGGGACGCCGATGCTCGGTCTTGATGAGGGGTTGGAATTGGTTTTGACTTCCGGAAAGTAGGCGCACATGAGTCCGTCGATTCGCTTCGATCTCGAGAGTAAGTTTGGGTCCGAGTACGGAAAGGAAGAGGAACAGGCCCTGCTGGACGTGCTCCATCAGAACGCGCCCACCAGCGGCAACGCGTGCATCGCGTTCGAACAGGCTTTTGCGACGTACTGCGGAACGGCCCACGCACGCGCCTGTTCCAACGGCACGGCCGCGCTATTTCTGTCGTTGCTGGGCCTCGGCGTCGGCCCTGGCGATCGCGTGCTGACCACGCCGATGACATGGATCGCGACCGCGGCCGCCGGCGCGACCCTGGGTGCCGAAGTGGACTTCGTCGATATCGATCCCGAAACCTACAACCTCGATCCCAACAAGCTCGAAGCGAAGTTGACGCCCAACACGAAAGCCGTGTTGCCCGTGCACCTTTATGGTCAGTGCTGCGACGTGGACGCCATCCTTGCGCTCGCCAAGAAACACGGCTTCGCCGTCGTGGAGGACGCGTGCCACGCACTCGGCGCCGAGCATAAAGGCCGCAAAGCGGGGAGCATGGGCGCGACCGGCTGCTTCAGCTTCCACGAGCAGAAGAATATCTCGACCCTCGGCGAAGGCGGCATCATCACCACGAACGACCCAGCGTTGTTTGAGCGCATTGCCCTTTACCGCTCACACTGCACGCGTGTCTACGGCAAGAGCACCAAGTATTGCCAGCTCGATGAGAGCAAGTTCCCCATGGGCAAGCGTTTCTGGTGGCAGGATTTTGAAGATTGCGGTTACAACTTCCGCATGACCGACATCCAGGCGGCCGTGGGCCTGATCCAGTTGAAGAAGCTCGACGCGTTGAACCAGCGCCGCATCGACATTGCCGCGCAGATCAGCGAGGGGTTGAAGGATGTGCCCGGCGTGACCTTGCCTGCCGTCACAGAGGGATGCAAGCACGTCTTTCACCTGTATCCGCTGCAGCTCGACCCGAAGGCGTATGGCCTGACGAAGGAAGACTTCATCGCGCGCATGCTCAACGAGCGCGGCATCAAGGTCGGCACGCACTACATTCCGCTGCATTGGAGCACCGCGTTCCAGAAGCGCGGTTTCAAGCGCGGTCAGTTCCCTGTCGCGGAAAGCCTCTTCGAGCGCTTGGTGACCCTGCCGATCCATCCGCGCCTCACCGATGAGGCCGTGGAGCACCTCATCGATAGCATCAAGGCCTTGCGCGTGGGCTAGGCGTTGGCAAGGAACATCCCCCTCGGCCCTGCGGGCCTGCCCCCTTCAAAGGGGGACCAAGAGGGCCCTTCGGGCTGAGAAGATCACAATGCATGCAGCACTAGTGTTGCATGGGTCCCCCTTTGAAGGGGGTGAAGGGGGATGTTCTTCTCTTTGTTTCTTCTTTTCTTTCGCGCGAAGCGTGAGAACTTCCCTCTCGTGCATTCACTCGCTCTCACTGTCCCGCGCGGATCCACTCTTCGTGGAACCGCACATGCTTGATCGTCGAACCGGGTACATCGCTCCGCGTGTAGGAATAGCTGCAATGAATGCTCCTATCGTTCGCCTGAATCAGCGAGGGATATGATCCAGAGCCCTTCTCCGGCTCGAAGTTCTCGATCCGGCGGCTCACCGGCCACGTCTTTCCTTCGTCCTCGGACAGGTAGGCAGTCAGGATGTGACGTCCCTCATTGGCGTCGTTGCACACCAGCACCCAATGGCCGTTCTTCAGTACGGTGCACTCCACGCTCGAACCCGGGTTCGGGATATCCAGATGCGTCACCGGGCCCCACGTCTTGCCATCATCCTTGGAGGTCGCGGTACGTACCTTCTTGGGAATCCCGTTGTCGCGCATGAAGGCCGCAATTTCGCCGTTGGCGCGGCGCGCGAACGCAGGCTGAATGTTGCCCAGTTCGAACGTGATGATCGGCTCGCTGAACGTCCACGTCCCGCCCCAGTCTTCGGTGAAGGCCGCCAGCGAACAGTTCCAGACGTCCGAATACAGGCCCAGCATCATTCGATTGTCCGAAGTCATGATGGGGTGGAGCCGGGTCATCCAGCCGATGCGCTGGGCCAGCTTGTCG
Organism: Candidatus Hydrogenedentota bacterium; assembly: GCA_020847495.1. Taxonomy (GTDB): domain Bacteria; phylum Hydrogenedentota; class Hydrogenedentia; order Hydrogenedentales; family SLHB01; genus JAHDWY01. Next base: position 3,352 of record JADLCA010000037.1, read on the forward strand.
CCTGCGCGCGACTTCCACTCCTGCAACTCGCCCTTGAGGCGTGTGTTGCTCTCCAGCATCGGTGCGTACTGCTTCTCCGCCTCGGTCACGGCCTCTACGAACTTGGTTTCGAGATTCGTGGGCCGGCAGTGGATCACATCCTGCCAATTCCACACGGGAGCGCCGTCCTTGCTGTAATCCGTCGAGGTGCGGTACTTGAGCAGCGAACCGCCCCATTCGTTATCCTGCACCGCAATCCAGAAGAGCCAAAGGGTCCCTCGCGGGTCGATGAACAACACAGGGTTGCAGTCCGGAAGATTGGGCGTGTCCGCCATTACAAACGGCTCGCTCCACGTGTCCGCCCCTTTGCGCTTGCGCGCGCCTTGAATCAGCACATCATCTTCCTTGCGCTCGCCAGAGCCATGGAACCAGCAGGCCAACAGGTCGCCCTCTGGCGTTTCCACGATGCTGGATCCGTGGTTGTGCTTGGGGTTCGCCGGGAAGATGGTCTCTTCGGCGAACTCGGGTTGCGCAAGAGTGGTAGTCAGAAACGTCAGTGCGGCCAACAAATACATGTGATGCCCCTTTCCCCAATGACCCGCAGACCGAATGCCGGTTCCCGGAAAGACGTATGGTAACGGCTCGCAGCCTCTGAGACAATCATCCGGTTCCTTGGCAAGCTGTCCCGGGTTCACGTACACTCGGGCATCATGACTATCAACGAAATCCTCCAATCCGAATCCCTGCGCCGGGAGCAGTTTCCAGTCACGGCACACCGCATCTTCCTGGCACACGCGGGCGTAGCGCCCCTGCCCAAGGTGGCTGTGGACGCGATGAATGAGTTCTGTGCCCGTGGCTCGATGCACGCCCAGGAGAATGCCTGGAGCAATGGGCAGATGTTTGCCGCACGCGACATCAGCGCCCGTCTCTTGGGATGCGCCAGCGACGAAATCTCTTTACTGGGTCCGACGGCATTGGGACTGAGCGTGGTCGCGAATGGCATTCCCTGGCGCCCCGGTGACGAGGTGGTCTACTATCCCGACGACTACCCCGCCAACGTCTATCCCTGGACTCACCTTGCTTCCCGGGGTGTAATCCCGGTGCCGCTGCGTCCTGAGTACCCGGGCGTCATCACCATGGACACAATCGAGGCGGCATTGAGACCGCGTACGCGATTAGTGACTTTGGCCACCTGTAACTTCCTGAGTGGATTCCGTGTAGATGTAGATAATGTCGGGTATGAATTACGCAAACGTGGCATTCTATTCTGCCTTGATGCCATACAAACCCTTGGTGCATTTCCTATTAGCGTGCAGCACGTGGACTTTCTGAGTGCCGACTCCCACAAGTGGATGCTTGGACCCGCTGCGGCAGGTATTCTTTATGTGAGACGCGAACTCCAGGACACGCTCCGTCCCTCCCTACTCGGCAGTTGGAATGTGCACTCGCCCCAGTTCGTTGCACAACCGGATATCCGCTTCGAGACAGGCGGACGCCGCTACGAGCCCGGAATGCTGAACCTCCCCGGCACCGTCGGCATGGCCGCCTCGCTCAAACTCCTCCTGGACATCGGCATCGACGCCATCGGGAAGCGCATACTCGAATTGCGCGAGGTCCTCTTGCGCCGTCTAGAGCCTCTTGGCTTTCATCAGTACTTGGAGGCATTTGATCGCGGCGACGCGGCGAACGGCACAAATCGCTCTGGAATCGTGTCGGTTGCCCACGAGACCCAGGACCTGAAGCGCCTCGCCCGCGAACTGGAGGCAAACGGCGTCACGGTGTCCTGCCGCGAGAACCGGGCCGGGCAAGTCTTCCTCAGATTCTCGCCGCACTTCTACAACATCGAAGCCGAACTTGACCGCACGGTGGAGTTGCTTTGCCGTGGCCTGTGAACAGGGGAAGGCCATCGTCATCACGGGAGCAGCCTCCGGCATAGGCGAAGCGTGCGCCACGCGGCTCGCCGCCATGGGTTACACGGTCTTCGGCACCTACCTCACGGCGGAAGAAGGGGAGAGTATGCGCGCCGCCGCACGCTCCGGTATTGTCCCCCTGCCGTTGGACGTCACCGACGCACGGGCCATCTCCGAGGTTTCGCGTATGATTTCCGAAGCCACAGGCGAGGCAGGTCTTGCGGGTCTCGTGAACAATGCGGGCACCGACATACCGGGTCCGCTCGAATTTCTGCCGATAGAAAGCCTGAGACACCAACTCGAAGTGAATGTCATTGGGCAGGTGGCGATTACCCAGGCACTTCTTCCGCTGATTCGAATGGGGAATGGCCGCATCGTCATGATCGGCAGTATCGATGGGCGGGCCGTCACTCCGTTCCAGGGGGCTTACGGCGCATCGAAGCACGCACTCGAGGCCGTGAGCGACGCGCTACGGATGGAACTGCGCCCCTGGGCTATCCACGCATCGGTGGTGGAACCCGGAGATATCGCCACCCCGATCTGGGAGAAGTCGCTCGCCAGGGCGGATGAACTGCTGGCGCGGCTCCCGCAGGCGGCCCATGCTCTCTACGGCCCAATGATGAAGGCCGCCCGCGCAACCGCCGTGAAGATGTCCGGGAAAGCGAGTCCTCCGGAGATTGTGGTTAGGGCGGTGGTCCACGCCCTCACGGCGCGGTGCCCGCGTACACGCTATCTTGTGGGATTCGATGCGCGGCTGCGCCTCGCCTTGGAGGTGCTACCGGCGCGAGTAGTCGATCGACTGATCCTGCGATTCATCGCACGCGGAGGCAGGTAGCCCTCACAGGTGCCTCATCTCAAGTAGAGGGGCAATTGGGTGGCTGGCAATCGTGGTTTCGTCGTGGACACACTACTTGTCCATGTTTGCCCAAGGGGACGACGAGAAGAGCACAGCCGAGGGCGGATGTGCTCTTGAGTAAGGTGTAACACAGAGCCCAAGTTGGCAACGCCAATACCAGCTGCTCTGGTTGATGCCGGCTTAGTGTCTCGTGGAACAACCGAATGCGGTTGACCTCCGCAGGCCACTCACGAGTAGTACCGGAACACGCCTTCCGCGACCAAGGCTGGTTTGTCGCCGCCTTCCAACTCGGTGTTCAACTGGATGACGACCTGCACGCCTCCGGGAACATCATCCACACTGTTCAGCTTCGCGCGCAGGCGCAGCTTGCTGCCGATGAGGACGGGAGCGGGGAAGCGCAGCCGGTTGAGTCCGTAGTTGAGCGCTGCCGAGATGCCTTTGACAGTCCAGACTTGGTCCATCAACATGGGCACCAGGGACAGCGTGAAGTAGCCGTGCGCGATCGGTCCCCCGAATGGCGACTCCCGCTTGGCGCGCTCGACGTCTATATGGATCCATTGCTCGTCGTGGGTGGCCTTCGCGAACGCATTCACCTCTTCTTGCGTTACAAGATACCAGTCGGATATGCCAATTTCTTGGCCTACAATTGACTTAAACTCGTTGAAATGCACTTCGCGTGGTGGCATGCCATCACTCCCTTGGTTTGAATGCGCGTGATTCTCCAGAAATCACGTGCCCAGGTCAACCCCGAGGGCGGCGTTGCGCACACCGGATCCACGAGGGACTCAGATCTCCCCGGATTGCGCCGCGACCTCTTCCTGCACCATCGCGATATAGCGCCGCATCGCCTCGTCCCGATGTGTTCCTTCAACCGCTTTCCACGCGTCATGCTTGGCCCGCCCGATGAAGTCCATCAGCCCGGGCCGGTCGCTTGTACAGTCTCCATGAGTGGCCTGCTTGAACAGCGCATAGAGACGCAGCATGACATCATTCGAAGGGGCCGTCGGAAGTGTCTTGATCTCCTGGGCCGCCTTCTGGAACTGTTCCGTTAGATCCTGAGACATGCGTCCCCCTTCCAGTGCGCGTCACCGCCCTCCCTACACCCCATCATAGCACTTGCCTGGACCTTCAATGGAACTCCTGCCACTCCGGTTCGTGTTGAAAAATCCAATCATAGTAGTCTCTGTTCTCCAGGCTGGCTGCCGCTTCCTCATCGACGATGACCCGGCAATTGGGGTGGAGCTGCAATGCCGATGCCGAGATCATGCTCGTGACGGGACCCTCCACGGCCTTTGCGACGACCCCGGCTTTCTCACTCCCCGTTACCAGCATCAGGCAGCGCTTGGAGTCCAGTATGGTGCCCACCCCCATCGTGATGGCACGCTTGGGCATTTCATCGGGACTGCTGAACAAGGGCGCGTTCTGGCGAATCGTCGTCGGGGTCAGGGCCTTGGCGCGTGTGCGCGACAGCATGGCCGACAACGGTTCATTGAATCCGATGTGCCCATCGCGCCCGATCCCCAACACCTGAAGACCAATACCCCCGCATTCGCGAATTGCCACTTCATAGCGCGCGCATTCCGCGTCGATGTCTGGTGCAACTCCATCCGGCAGGTTTGTGTTACGCATGTCGATGTTAACGTGCCGGAAGAGATGATGGTTCATATAATGCCGGTACGATTGCGGGTGTTCCGGCGGGAGTCCGATGTATTCATCCAGGTTGAAGGTGGTGATGAGCGAGAAATCGAGTCCTTCCCGCAGGTGCATGTTCACGAGCATGCCGTACAAACGCTCCATGGTTCGGCCTGTGGCAAGGCCCAGCACCAGCTTCGGCTTGAGTTGGATTTCCCGCGCGATGACCCGCGCGGCCAGTTGCGTTGCCTCTTCCGCGTCGGGTCTGATGATGACTTCCATAAGCTCTCCCCCAGCCGTTGCTATCGGCACTACTCAGGCTCGGAAATCTGAATCCTGTCGCAGTTTCGGCAAGGCCTTCAATCCGCCATTTCCGCGCGGGCGGAAATCCATCCTCGAGTCCGGCCCTCGCGCTGCATAACGATTGTATTGCCCACATTGGGGGGCCAGACTCCCGTTACCATCTTGCCGCCTCTGCTCTTGAATCGTTGTCCTCGGCGAAATCGGCGGACTACCAGTCTCGTTTGGCTGCGGCGATGTAGCGACGGCTTGGTATGGAGTGGCCCTTCAGGCCGAAACTCAAACAACTCTCACGCGGTTGATTCTCTCCGCTCGTGAATCAACCGGAGTCATCCGGGGACAACGGCCCTTACTGGCTGCGACTCTGCCGCGCCGAAAAGTTCGCGCATGACCTGCTGTAGATGTCCCTTTCGACCGCGCTTGGTCCTTACCGCGAGAACATATACACACGTTCCGGGTCGTGCACGGAGAGGTACAGCTTCCAGTTGGCACCGAAGTTCTCCACCTTCATGAGAACGGTGTTTGCTCCTGCGTGAAGGGGAACCGTAAGCTCCGCATCGTGCTTGGATCCCTGTCGGGGGCCATGCTCGGAGTACACGAGGGTGCCGTTCACCCACATGCGTGCACCGTCATTGCTGCCGATGCTCAAGCGGGCTTCCCCATCCTTGGGCGCGGTGAGCGTGCAACGCGCGTACGCTACGACGTTCTCCGTTGTGTTGAAGGTGGAACGCAGATTGAGAAGCCCCGAGATATCGCCGTCGGCCACGCGCCACGAAGACGGGCCATCAATCGTCTCAAACGTGGCGTTCATCTCCTGCATGGTCTCCGGCGGGTCCGCGCGCTCGAAGCCCGGTGCCGCGGCGCGCTCATCGTCCGGGTTTGCATCGAGCGTAAAGGGACCTGCCACAAACCACTGTTGATTGAATCGCCAAGGCTCGTTCTTGTCCGGCGCATCGCCGAGGTTGGGGATGTTGTGCAGACCGTATGGAGATTGCAGAAACGCCTGCATCGCAGGTGGCATGGCGTCACGCCGGTCCTCCGCGAACGTCATCACCGTGGCCAGTAGTCCGCGGCAACGCCGAAACGTCTCGCGCCAAGCGAGGAACGCCTCGCGCCAGTCACCCTTTGCCGCCATCGCGGCGCACCGCTCCTGCGTGCGCAGGGTCTCCAGCACCGCGGCCTCGGACTCGTACAGGTTATCCAGTCCGAGTTGCCATACGACGCCGCATACCTTGCGCGTCTGCGCGGCGGACGCGGTGAGCATGAGTTCCTTCATTTGATCGGGAATCGCGTTCGCCCCCGCGCGAAGGGTTTGCTCGGCTTGTGCACTTGGATTGACCAGCAGAAATCCCGCGAGTTCGATGCGGGGTATCGTGATATCGATGGTCCCGGCATTCTTGCCAGCGGCGACGGCACATTCAACTACATCCGGCGTGGCGAGCAGCAACGTCTTGGGGATCGCACCACCGGTCCACGGGCACGATATGGTGACACCCTCGACGATGCCCTCATTGACGTAGCGTTGATAGAACGGTTTGAACAGGGCCGCCGAAATGACCACGGAAGCCTGGTACGTGAATGCCGTGGCATTCAGATCCGGAATTGAGGTCGCGAGGTTAAACGTCGGTGTGCCTGCCGCGAGATGATCGTTGAACAGCCGCGTCTCGCGGCACGTCAACGCCACTTCCGCGGCCAACTCCGGCAAGCGGTGCAATTCATGATGCGCAAAGAACAGGAGCCCACGAACGCCACGATTGATTGCCGCATGTGCCAGCAAGCGCACCTGCTCCGGATCCGGCACGGGGCCGGGTCCCTCCGCGCCGACGCCCAGCAATTCCCCGGTGCGTCCCCACATGAAGTTCTGCACCCAAGTCCAGAGCGGATCGCCGACAAAGGCCCGCTGCTTGTCGAAGAACTCCAGGTACTCGGCATAGGTGTCATCTGGAATCGGATACGTATACTGGCACCGAATGTCCACGAACTCTGTGAACGTTGTGCGCGCTTCCGGCGTCTCGTCGGCGATGTAGTCCGCCACGGTGGGTATGCTCGGTGTCGCTTCGCGCAGGAGCGTCACCGTCTGCCGTATCCCATCCAGGTGAACCATCGTGATGTCATCGCCGACATACCATGTCAGAAGGTTCGGCTCCGATGACAGCTTGGAGATTGACCGTACCGCTTCCGGGGCCCACGGCACGACCCCGGCCCCGCCGTACGATAGATAGGGCACCACCTGGATGCCCAGTTCCGCGCAACTGCGCATGAATCCCCGGAATTCCTCCACCGCCGCGTCCGTCGATGGCCCCCCTTGAAAACTCGTGTTCATCCCGAGCCGCGCGATGTCCTCGGGCGTCGTGGAAGAAAAATTCCAGCTTCCAAGCGGATAGAATGGCTTCCCATCCACTACGAGTATGCCGTCTTTGATCGCTCCGTCATCAGCCGCGCATGCGGCGAGTGCCACTGCCATCACCTTCACCAGTAACCCGCGCATCGCCCCCTCCTTGCTGCGGCCGCCTGCACTTCATGCCATTTGAGTGTGCTACTGCGACAAACTACGGATTCTGCTCCGTCGATTCACGCGGCGCAGCCGGCTTTTCATAGACCCGCCACTCTTCCATGATCAAATCCGCGGG
>JADLCA010000038.1 GCA_020847495.1 Candidatus Hydrogenedentota bacterium
CAACTCGCCCAACCTGTTCCCCGAAAACTCGATTTGCAGGCAAAAACGCCTTGTCCTATATAACCTTCGCCCACCCCTTCCTAGCGTTTAGGACAGCACTGAAGGGGGATCAAGGGGGATGTTCTTCGAGTCAAGCGCCACGCGTGTCCACCATTGCGCTGGCTCGCCCTCAGTGCTTCTGCCAGCGGCGCAGTTTGCTCAGCGTGAGACAATTGATCAAATTCTCGCGTTCGAGCCAGCCCTTTCGGGCAATCCCCACTCCAAACACCACATCATCGATACCCTCGACACTGTGCGCGTCCGGGCCGATACAGAACATCACCCCCTTCTCCTTACCGCGGCGGATGTGCCGCCAATCGATATCCAGCCGATTTGGGTTGGCATTGATTTCGATGGCCACACGGTTGGCAACGCATGCGTCCATCACCTTCTCGTAATCGAGTGAATACCCCTCACGCGCGAGCAGCAAGCGCCCCGTGGGATGGCCCAGCACGTCCGTGTGCGGATTCTCAATCGCCTTGATCACGCGCCGGGTCGCTTCCGCTTCGCCCATCTCGAGCTTGCTGTGGACTGATGCGATGATGAACTCGAATGACTTCAGGACGTCCTCTTCGTAGTCGAGTGAGCCGTCCGTGCGGATATCCGATTCGATTCCCTTGACGATGCGAAACCCCGTAAGCTTCTTGTTCAGCGTATCGATTTCCTTGTGCTGTTCTTCCACCCGCTGCGGTGTAAGCCCGCCCGCGTAGGCCGCCGACTGGCTATGGTCGGCCATGACCAGATACGCGTACCTGCGCTCCTTCGCGCCCTGCGCCATCTGCGCGATCGTCGCGCGCCCATCGCTGTAGGTCGAGTGGCAGTGTATGAGCCCGGCCAAATCGTCTTGCTCCACGAGGCGCGGGATCGCGTCCACGTCCAGCTCACCCATGTCTTCCCGCAGCTCCGGCGGAATGTAGGGAAGGCCTAATACCTTGAAGATGGCTTGCTCATCGCGGCACTTCACCAGTGTATCGCCTCGAAAGAGTCCATACTCATTCATCTTGAGCCCGCGCTCCTTCGCGCGTTGCCGCATGGCGACATTGTGTTCTTTGCTGCCCGTGAAGTGATGGAGGGCGTAAGGAAACTCCTCATCGCTCACCACCCGCAGATCGGCCGCAATTCCGGTATCGAGAATCACACTGGACTTCGTGTCACCCTGGCCCGTTACGCGCGCAATGCCTTCCATATCCGTGAACGCTTGCATCAGCGCCCGCGGATCTTCCGAAGACGCCACGAGATCGATGTCCTTGATGACTTCTTTGCGGCGGCGGAGGCTCCCCGCGATCTCGATCCGCTGGGTTGCGGGATGCCTGGCCAGGTAATCTCGAATCCACTGAGCCATGGCTAAGGCGCGGCCCGCCAGGAAGAGGCCCTGGTGTTTCTTCACCTGGGCGATCCCCTCCAGCACTTTCTGCTGCATCTTCTCGCCGAAGCCCTTCAGCTTCGCGAGGCGGCCGTCATGACACACCAACTCGAGTTCGGCGAGTGATGTGACCCCAAGCTCCTCGTACACCGCCTTGATGCGTTTCGCGCCCAGCCCCGGAATCCCGAAGAGTTCAAACAGCGACTCCGGGAACTTGGACCGTAGTTCCTGGTGGTACTCGAGTTTGCCAGTGGTTACCAACTCCTCGATCTTCTGCTCCAGGGCGTCGCCCACGCCTTTGATCTCGCGCAGGCGCTTCTCGCGCACCAGCGTCTCCACATCTTCCTCATGCTGCTCCAGTGCCCGCGCGACATTCTCGTATGAGCGCGACTTGAAAGGGTTTTCGCCCGATAGCTCAAGCAGTAGAGCAATCTCCTCCAGTATTTTGGCCACATCTTTTTTGTTCATGCTGATCTCGCTTGCCGATGAATGGATGGGTTCGCCGCCTTCGTGTAATGCGCCATCCAGTGACCGGTATTGTGAGGAGAGTCCCTGCTTGAATCAAGAAGACCTACCACGCGGATGGGAGTATTCGTATTATGCGTTGGTTTTACCTGGGTGCCGTGATTGTGGCCTGCGCTACGGCGCTCATTTTCTCCGGCTGCGGATTCAAGAACGGCGGCATCGAGATCGGGCCCATCTCCTTCACTATCCCCGCCGCTTCGGGCGTATTCGACGCCTCCGCATTTCCCGAGGCCTCGGCGCTACCCTTCGCGATGGGCACCTTGGAACAAGATCTCTGCTCCCTTCCGACCGAGGATGACCTGGCGGCCGCCTTTCGGCAGGCCGGCGAGATCGATCTAAGCAGCATCGTTGAGCTTAGCCGCGTGCAATTGAACAAGACCGTGCTCACCGCCACCAGCGGCGATTTCAGCACGGTCAAAGCCGTCCAGGTGTACTTTGTTCCCAAGAACGGTAGCATCTTCAACACCGTCAACCTCGGCGGAGCCTTCTCCCTCACTGGCTTCGGCGACACCATCGAGATTGAGCCGCCCGACGATGTGGACCTCCTCGAACTCATCCAGGAAAACGACGCGCTGATAGGCGAGGACTGTCCCAAACTCCTCATCCACGTCGCCGGCTCCGCCCCAGACGCCTCCATCCAGTGGGACGCGGAGATCGACGTTGACGCCTATGCCATGCTCGGCATATTCTAGCCTCCGCAAGGCGAGTCATAGGTGGTCACCCTGCGCGTGACGGAATCCCTGGACTCCGAATC
>JADLCA010000039.1 GCA_020847495.1 Candidatus Hydrogenedentota bacterium
GCCATAATCGCAACTTCCAAGTACTTCGTCCACACAGCCACGCGCTTCTTGCTGAAGCGATCTGCGAGGGAGCCGAAAAGACCAGGCAACAGAATGAATGGAAGGGACATCACGACAGAGGAAATGGCCGTAATGTGTCCGCGGCCCGCCTCTACTTCATTCGCGGTGAGCGCGCCGGCCAAGGTGAAGACCAGCATGTAGCGATACATGTTGTCATTGAACGCGCCCTGGAACTGGGTCACCACCAGCGACCAGAAGCCGCGCGCGTCGTACGCCTTGCGTCCGGACTCTTGTTCCGGGACCGGAGTATCCATGAGGTTCATCTCCCACTGAGCGCCTTTGCAGCGCGGCGCTCGCACCTTCACCCACCAGTATAATGCTCCTGGATGCGATTCCGCTTCATCCAGCTCGCGAGTTTTCGACATCCTCGTCCTGAAGCAACGAGGCCTGAACCCGCACCCGCTCCAGCAAGCGAATCAACTGCCGGCACTCACGCTCGTCCATGCCATCGAGCGCCTGGTGAACGCGCCTGCGGTAATGCGGCTCCACTTCGTCCACCAGCGCCTTGCCTTTCTCCGTGAGGACGACATGGTAACTGCGCCGATTGTTGGGCACATCCTGGCGCTCCACCAGCCCTTTGGCCTCGAGTTTGTCCAACACCGATGTAATACTAGCCCGCGTCACCACGAGGCGTCTGCCCAAATCGGTTTGCGTCACCTGTTGCGGGTTGTACTTGAGAGAAAACAAAACGTTAAACTGGGCCTCGGTCAGGTCGAATTGCCGGAAGAGTTGGTCGCCCACGCCCGCGAGCACGCTCGCCGTGCGCACAATGTTGAGAACGGTTTCGTGTTGCGGATCCTTAAACGGCGCTTCAAGATTGAGTTCACGATCAAGTGACATGGCCGGGTTCCTTTTGTTGATAATCGAATTGTATCATAAGCAATCGTTTGATGTCAAACAAATTATTCAGCATCGATGAACTTGGTTCTATGCCGTTATAAAGTATTTACTCGCAATATCTTACAACATGGTTGGCCGTACGGCGACTAGCTCCAGTCACCCAGAAAGGGCACTATGAAAGTTCTCATGAGTGGTGCTTCCGGCCTCATCGGAACAGCCTTTCACAGGCTTCTTGAAGCTGACGGAAACGAGGTGCACAGCCTTGTGCGCGGTGAGCCGCTAGCAGCAAGACAGGTTCGCTGGGACCCCGTCGCGGGCCGGTTCGACCCAGCCGCGCTGGACGGCGTTGAGGCGCTCGTCCACCTCTCCGGAGAGCCCATCATGGGACTCCGCTGGAGTGCCGCGAAGAAGAAAGCCATCCGCGACAGCCGCGTGCAGAGCACGTCGCTTCTCTGCGGCGTGGTGGCCAAATCGCCGAATCCGCCCAAGGTATGGTTGTGCGCGTCGGCGATCGGGTACTACGGTAGCCGCGGCGACGAGCCTTTGGACGAAACCAGCAGAGCTGGCGCGGGCTTCTTGTCAGACGTGTGCCAGGAGTGGGAGGCCGCCACGGACCCGGCCCGTAAGCGAGGGATCCGCGTGGTGAACCTGCGCTTCGGAGTGGTGTTGAGTCCGCAGGGCGGCGCCCTGAAGGCGATGCTGACTCCGTTTCGTATGGGGCTTGGCGGCGCCCAAGGCGATGGCCGCCAGTACATGAGTTGGATAACCCTGCGGGATGCAGCCGAAGCGTTCATGCATCTACTGTCCACGGAAAACGTGGAGGGGCCGGTGAACCTGGTCTCCCCAACGCCCGTGACCAATCGCGAATTTGCCAGCATCCTGGGGAAAGTCCTGCGGCGGCCTGCAGTGCTTCCGCTCCCTGCGTTTGCGGCGCGGCTGGCGATGGGCGAGATGGCGGACGAAACGGTATTGGCGAGCACGCGCGTGTACCCGAAGCGGCTGCAGGAATCGGGGTTTGAATTTGCGCACCCGGATTTGGAAATGGCTCTCAGGGCCATGCTCTACCCCGTCGGATCCGACTGATCGGTCCGATCCATCCGGTGTGTTTCCCCACTCAGCTTGCCGGGGCGAGGCACGCGTGCCATAATCGGGAATCGCGCAACATTGCACGCAACACAGGGGACGCCTCATGAAGACCACCGGCCACTTGACTCGCCGTAACTTCCTCGCTACCACAGCCGCACTCGCCGCAGGCCCGCTCATTCTGCGGTCCCATGCGGTCGAGGGCGTCGCCGCCAACGACCACATCAACGTCGCCTATATCGGCGTCGGGCGGCGCGCGCAGCAGCTAATGGACCTGCCCAAGGAAGGCCGCATTGTCGCGTACAGCGATGTCTACATGACGCGCCTCGAAGAGATGAAGGCGAAGAACCCGGATGCACGCATCTATCAGGATTATCGCGAGATGCTGGCGTCTCCGGATATCGATGCGGTGATTATCGCGACACCCGATCATTGGCACGCCCTGCACACCCTTCACGCGTGCGAGGCTGGCAAGGACGTGTACGTTGAGAAGCCGCTCAGTCTGACCGTCCACGAGGGCCGGGCCATGGTGGACGCGGCCCGCAAGCATGGGCGCATCGTGCAGACAGGCTCACAGCAGCGGTCTATGCCGAATTCACGGATGGGGTGCGAGCTGATCCGCAACGGGCGCATCGGCAAGATATCGCTCATCCATGGCGCGAACTATCCCAGCCCCTGGGACTGTGATCTGCCTGAGCAGCCTGTGCCGGAAGGCCTCAATTGGGACATGTGGTGCGGGCAGACCGAGCCGCGCGGCTACCACCTCGACCTGTTCCTTCCACGCGCGGAAAACCGTAAGTATCCGGATGGGCGGCCCTACGGATGGATATCCTACACGCCGTATTCGGGCGGCGAAATGACGGGGTGGGGAGCACACGGACTGGACCTGATCCAGTGGGCGCTCGGGGAGCAGTTCTCGGGTCCGGCCGAGGTCTGGGCCGAGCCAGAAGGTGAGTCAGACCCGGTCCTGTTCTTTGGGCAGCCGCTGGATGCTTCGCAGAAGTGGCCCGAAGGTAAGGCTCTCACGTGCCCCGTCCACTTCCGCTACGCGAGCGGGGTGGAAATCATCCTTGATGGCAAGGGTCCGGGCGGCGGTGGGGTATTCGAGGGGGAGAGCGGACGCATTCTCGTGGACCGGGACAAATTCGTCTGCGACCCCGTTACCGAGGAACCGCGCCTGACCGAGCCGATTGACAACCCGTTGGACGGCGAACGCGCCGGCGATGGTGGTTACGTCCACCTCTACCGCAGCGACAACCACATGCAGAACTGGTTTGATTGCATCCGTTCCAGGAAGCTGCCTATCGGCGATGTGGAAGTGGGCCACCGCGCTGCAACGATGTGTCATCTCGGCAATATCGCCCGCTGGACCAAGCGCCACTTGCAGTGGGACCCGGTGAAGGAAACCTTCATCAACGACGCCGACGCAAACAAGTACCTCGCACGGGCGATGCGCTCGCCGTGGATGCTTGCATGATCGCGCCTCAACCCTTCTTCCGGAAAATCCGATAGAAGCAGAAGACGTTCAGGGCGATGATGATGGCCCACGTCGTGGCCATCAGTATCCACGCGCCGGGGGTCATAGCTCAGGTCCTTTCTCCACTTCATCGAAGAGATGGGGCCGTGTCCGCCACGCGTGCCGGATGCCCAGGCACAGAAGCAATCCCACGACAACGATGAGTCCCCGGGCAAACCAGTGGTAGGGGTCTTGATCGCCGCCAGCTAACTTCGTGTTCCATACTTCGACTGAAGACCACACGAGAAGCGCCACGATGTACGTCGGCGTCACGAACTTCATGATGGGATAGAAGATTCGGGGAACTTGGAAGTCCGCCCCCGCGTGCATCTCTTCCCAGCCTTTCTTCATCCCGAAGATCCAGGCGAACACCACGGCCTCGATGGCGGCAAACAGAACGAGGAAAAAGGTCCCGGCCCAGTAGTCCAATTCGCCGAGTATGCCCTTGTGCATGAACAGCACGATTGGCTGCATGAGGATGAAGATGACGAGTCCAAGCGCGAGAACGATACGTTTTCGGTCAATCCCCAACTCATCCTGAAGGAAGAGCAGAAGCGGGGTGAACATGGCCACGCTGGATGTCAGACCTGCGAGGAACAACGCAACGAACCAGACCGTCCCGAAGAACTGACCGAACGGGAGTTGCTGGAAGATCACCGGGAGGCTGTAAAAACCGATATCGAAGCTGCCTCCCGCGGCGATCTCCTTGGTGACAGCGGGCCCGAAGAAGATGACTGCGGCCGGCAGGGCGATGGTCCCGCC
>JADLCA010000040.1 GCA_020847495.1 Candidatus Hydrogenedentota bacterium
CAAGACCAACGGTCCCGCTGAAGGACTTGATGGCCTGGATGCCGTCTTTCAACAGCACGTGGACACCGTGAACGGCATGCTGGCCCCGATGGGCGCGCGCCTCATGCCGACCGCCATGCATCCCTGGATGGACCCGCACAAGGAAACGCGCCTCTGGCCGCATGAGAACAGTCCGATCTACGAGGCCTTTGACAGTGTCTTCAAGTGCCAGGGTCACGGCTGGTCCAACTTGCAGAGCGTGCATCTCAACCTGCCATTTGCGGACGACGAGGAATTCGGGCGGCTCCATGCGGCCATCCGCATGTTGCTGCCAATCATGCCCGCGCTGGCCGCCAGTTCGCCCCTCATCGAGTTGCGCGCCACCGGCATTCTCGACAACCGCATGAACGTCTACCGGACCAATTGCGCGCGCATCCCTTCCGTGACCGGCTTCGTCATCCCCGAGCCCGTGTTCTCCATGGCGGAATACGAGGTCGAAGTGTTGCAGCGCATGTACGACGATATCGCGCCGCACGACCCCGAAGGCACTTTGCAGGAAGAGTGGCTCAATGCCCGCGGCGCCATCGCGCGCTTCGAGCGTAACACTATCGAAGTCCGCGTGCTCGACATTCAAGAATGCCCCAAAGCCGATCTCGCCATCGTGACCGCGATTGCCGCGGTGCTCTACGCCCTGACGAATGAACGGTGGAGCGATCTGTCATATCAGCAGGCCTGGGAAGTGGACCCGCTCCACACGATCCTGCTCGACGTCACGCGCGACGCCGACCGCGCCCTGATCCACAACAAGCACTATCTGCGTGCGTTTGGTTTGCATGAAGACCGAGCCACCGCCGGCGAACTCTGGCGCCACTTGGTGGACGCCGTGCTGCCCAACGACGCGCCCGCGCGCAAACCGCTCGACGTGATCCTGTCGCAGGGCACGCTTGCGCGGCGTATCCTGAAGGCCGCGAACGGAAACCTGTCGCAGGACCGCATCGCGGCGGTATACAGGGACCTCTGTGATTGCCTGTCGCGCGGGCGGATGTTCGAGGCGTGATCGCGCCTGGGCGCTATCGGAGTGCCTGGAAGTAGTCCAAGTAGAGTTCCGCGGACTTAGGCCCGTTCGAGGTACGAACGAATTCCGAGTACCCCCACGTGACTGCCGTGTCTGTGTAGCGGCGGCAGAAGGCCAGTTTCTCGACGAGCTTGTCCGCCGGCACTCCCCGCCAGAACGGCGCCGTCTTCGGGTCGTTTACGTGGGTCTTCGCGCCAAAGCGGGCCACGTAGTCTTCGAGGCTGGTCACGTTCAGTTCCCCTGTTTCGACGTTCGCCCAGAGCGTCTTGCCCGCCGCGTCGCAGGCATCCTTCATCGCCTGGAAGAAGGGAGCGCGCTGTTCCAGCGTGTAGCACGCAAGGTGCTCGCCGCTGTCCTGCAAGGCCACCGTGTCGATGTCGCTACCGAGCAGTAAGCCTTCCCAGAAGGCCCGGTACTCCTCAGGCGTGGCCCAGCGGAAATCGCCCAGGAACCCTTGATCGTCGAGGATAAAGAAGGGCGAGATAAGTGTGCGTTTCGCGGGCGCTGCGGCCTTGCAGGCAGACGCCACCTCGCGATACAAGCGCTTGGTTGTTGTGGCGGCATCCCCCCACATGACGTAACATTCATAGGGGATGTAGAAGCCCGCAAACGACTCATGTCCACTGTACCGCGTTGCCAGATCCTGCACGTGGGCCGTCGCCCGGATGATCTCCGGCCCGGGATCGGGCAGCGTCCACCACGCCGCGGGTTGTCCCGTGCAGAGGTAGACGCGCATGCCGCGACGGTCCATCTCGCCCAGAAAGGCGTCAAGATGGTCATCACTTCCTTCCTGCGGCTTCGCGCCCGCGTGCGGGCTGATGAAGATGATCGTGTCCATGCCGAGGGCATCCAGCGCTTCGAGGTCCTCCTGCCATGCGTCCACGGGACGCGCGGCATCGGCGGGCCCAATCCACCACAGGATGCCCGTGAGCTTCGCGTGGCCATGGCTCGCCGGCAATCCCGCGCACCCGAGCGGCACCCAGGCCGAAACGGCCACCACGACAGCCATACAGATCTTCATCGCAATGAGGCGCATAAGTCCCTTTCCCTACGAGATGCGAGTTGGCGCCGAGTCCCAATCCCACGACGCGCGCTGCGGATTGTATCCTGTGCTCCCCGTCTCGCGCGAGACCAAACGGACACCCGTCCGATCGGTCCGATCCGTCCAATACGTCCGATTCCCCCTTACGGGGACACAGGCGCCCTCGCCTGTGTCTTCAACGCATTCCGTCCAGGTACGCTCCTTCATCCAACACTCCTGCCGGGCGGCCATGCTTCGTCGCATTCCCACGAAGGGTGCGCTATCATCTGGTGCGGTGCCCTCAACCAGCGGAGGAAGAGCCGATGGGAAGGATCGTTCGATATCAGTTCCTGGGAAGCGACCTGCTGTTCTGGTTCCTGTGTATGACCGGAGTGGGCATTCCCATTGCCGCGCTTTATCTGCTCCATTCGACTGTTGCGATAGAGGAGGAACTTTCAAACCCCACCGAGTTTGTGGAGCAGTTCCGCGCCGGGAAGTTCAGGAAGCCGTAGGCCGGATTTCTCGCACGCACAAGCGACTGATCTCTCAATCCAGGTTGAATCAACAGTTTCTAAGACTCTGTCGCGTCCTTCTTGCTTACACGGTGTGCGGGTGAGAAATCCTCTCGAGTGAGCCTGCTGGACCCTGCGAGAGCATATCTCTCCGCCCGCTACGCGGGGGCGGTGAGATATGCGGGATAGGCCGACAGCGGTGACCGAGCTTCCGGGCGGGACCGGTTCCTGCCCTCTGTCTCACCGTGTACCGGGCCTTACCTCGACGAGACACTCCCCGGCTGTACAGGGGACGCGGTCTTGTCTTAACCTTCCAAGCCAAACTTGTTGTCACAGTTGAGTAATGCCCTGAATAGGCCTCGAACTTCTGTAAGGCCTTGAAAACACTCACTGCTGCCCTTGACGGAAGGGTGTCCGTCATGGTATTACGTGAAATCAGCAGGATGTACGCGGCGTTTTCAATATTTTCAGGGATGTGAAAACCATGGGAAACGGAAGTCCAGCGTCGCTGTCCATAGGACTACTCTTTGCCGACTCTCCAAGGGTTGAGGCCCTGCTCACTGGCCAGGACCCTCGACTCGTCGGCTCGTGGATGGGCGATACTTATACGGTGATTCAAAGGGGCGGGCGAATCCAAGACGTCGTTCTCCGCTTCACGGAAACCACGCTGACTATGGAAACTCCAACGGACCCCGCCTACGTTGGTGATTACTTTTGTGACACCAGCACCAACCCCATGCGAATCGACTGGCATGTCCCGAGCGGGCTCGTACGCGGGTTGTATACCTTCGGGACGAAACCGGAGTCCTTGATACTGGTTTGGAACCGCGCCAGCACCCGCAGACGCCCCGCCGACCTCAACGACAGCGAGTCCGTCTTCTCCGGTCCCTACATCGAAACACCAAGTCTCCTTATTACCGGAGGCCTCGACCAGATCATCGAGTGAGCGATTGGCCGTAATGGGAGCATTCTCGTACCGTCACGACACACACCGCTCTGCGACCTGATGTCCGCGCCCAATTCTCCGGCTTCAACAAGCCACAGCATCCCGTAGTGCGCATAGCCCGCCGTATTACTGCCTCTCGACGTTGAAATCCGCGATCGTGTGGAAAGCGCCGGGGCGGGGGCGTGTTGCCCCCACACTTGAATACGCTGATTCCGCCGGGCCAGCGGCGCGGGGTCCCTCTGGGGCTTGCGCGTTCCGGCCATGGGTTCCACTTGGTTGAATCAGACCACTGGTTCGCTCAGAGGTTAGAGCATTGCCCAGATAAGGCAAAGCCGCGGGTTCGATTCCCGCACCAGCATGGTGACCCGTAAAAGGGTGGCAGGTTCGAATCCTGCTCAACTGGAAACCGAAAGGCGAGACCCGGACAGGACATGCGCCCGCGTGTCGCGGCAAGCCGCGCGCCTTGTGCGCCGGCACCCGCGGCAAGCAACACAGGACGCCGTCTTGCAGCGCGCGGATACCGGCGGCATGAGCTGGTGTCAGGGCCGGAACGGCGCATGACGAAGCAACGCTTCGTCATGCATTCTTCGGCGAGACCCTCGAAACGCGCCGCCTCAAGTAGCGCTCCACGGTGGCCTGTGTGGCGAAGTCTTGTCCGGGCTCGCGTCGGTTAAACGCCGCGCCCGGATGATGCATACAAACGGGGTGAGGGACTGACCCCCGTCTTTCGCGAAGGCTTTGCGCAGCGAAACACGGGGTCTGTCCCGTTCAACAATTAGACGCGAAACGAAAAGAAAGATGAGGTGGAGAAGTGCGATGTTCGGAGTAACGCGAGTACAGGTACGGTCCTTCGAGAAGGGGATTCTGTTGAAGCACGGGGAGTTTGTCCGCGCGCTCGGCCCCGGCCGCTACTGGTCCGTGGAGCCGTTTGTGAAGCGGCACATTGATGTGCTGTCGCAGCGCGCGCCGTGGGTCAAGCACGAGCAATTGGACGTCATGATCCGGTCGGGCGCGTTGAAGGAAGACGCTGTCGTACTCGAACTCGAGCAGCACCAGCGCGCATTGGTGTGGATCGATGGGCGCCTGGATGCCGTCCTCGGTCCCGGCCAGTACGCCCTGTGGAAGGGCATGCGCGCGATCCGCACGGAGATCATCGACGCGCGGGCGGTTCGCTTCGACCACGCCGAGGTGCACGCCGTCCTCAAGACGCCGGGCGCGGACGCGCTGCTGAATAAGCACA
>JADLCA010000041.1 GCA_020847495.1 Candidatus Hydrogenedentota bacterium
TCGGGGATGGTGTCGCCGCACACGGCGAGTTTGAACCCCGCGTTGCAGATGAACTGCGCGTGATGCGCGCCCATGCCGCTGCATCCGATGATACCTACCTTCATTCCGTCTCTCCTGAACGCCCGCCAGAAGGGCGGGCGCGTGGGTTGCTTATCATTACAATGCCAGAATCGCCTTTTCGCTCGCCAGAAGGTGGCCGAGCATCGTTTCCAGAGAGTGCTGGTAGGCCGGCATGTACTCGGCGGTCAATGCGCCGCGGTAGTCGATTTCACGGAACGCCGCCATGACCTCCGGCCAGTTCACATCGCCTTCCATCAGCATCACGAATCCATCCAGCGTGCCCGTTGAACGGCGGAAGTCTTTCAGATGCACCGCACGGATGCGGTCGCCGAGGATGCGAATCCACTGTTCAGGGAAGCCATACTGCATGATGTTGCCAGTGTCGAAGTACGCTCCGATGTAGTCGCTTTCGCACTGGTCGATGAAGTCACGCATTTCCACCGGGCTCAACAGAAACTTGTTCCACACGTTTTCGACGCCGATGGAAACCTTGAGCTTTTCCGCGGTGTCCGCCAGTTCCCGGAGCGCCTCGAGGGCATTCTCCAGGGCGGCATCATAAGACGTTGCGGCATCGCATACGCCCGGCACGACCAGGATCGCCTGCGCGCCCAGCCACGCCGCCACCTGGAGGACACGGCGCGTGACTTCCATCGCCTGCTCGCGGTTCTTCGCATCGTTGGAGGTCAGGTGGTAGTCCCAACCCATGCCGCTGGCGACGCTGTACAGCGTGATGCCCTGCTTCTCCGCATAGGCGCGCAGGGCCGCCGCGTCGCGCTCGGTAATGTCGAGGGCCGTCGGCCCCTTGTCGCCCAGACACACCTCGAAGGCGGAAAACCCGATGCGTTTCGCCAGCGCGATGGCATCGGCCGTAGCCATGCCCGCGGGAAAGGCCCATTGATTGATTCCAGGAAGCATGCTCCCCCCCTTCCGCGAACCCCGTGTCCGCATGAAAGTCAATTATAGTGCCTGGCCGCGCAATGACAAAACCCGTTGCCCAGAGTGATCATGCCACTCCAGTGGCTTCTAGCGCATCAAGAAGCGGCCACTGCCCGTTCTTCGCGCGCAAGCACCTTGGAGTGGGGCGGCTTGCCGCTGCTTTTGCGAAGCGGGCTTGCCCGCGGTTTGTGGCAGGCAATCGTGGATTCGCAGCGAACCAGCGGTACCGCGAAAGAGTCCACCCTTGCCTCGCGCGGCGGACAGCAGTTAGGATGGCCCCCTGTGGGTGGGGGAGTGTCTCCCTGCCATGAGAAGGGAGCGCATCATGAAATCGTTTGGACTTCTTCTAGCCGCGCTGGTGCTGGGGCCGTGCGTCTGGGCCGCGACCGCCGTTGTCGAAGACGACGGCATGCTGAATG
Organism: Candidatus Hydrogenedentota bacterium; assembly: GCA_020847495.1. GTDB lineage: Bacteria > Hydrogenedentota > Hydrogenedentia > Hydrogenedentales > SLHB01 > JAHDWY01. The sequence continues at coordinate 1,416 of JADLCA010000041.1, forward strand.
TTGACGGCAAACGCCTGTTCGTGCTTGGCCTGTATGAGAATCCCAAGGACGACGCCAAGCTCGGCGAAGCCGCGGCCGCAGGATTCAATCTCGTCCATTCACCGGCCGAAGCAGAGGCCGTGAACCGGCTGTGGGACAAGGGCCTCTACGCGTGGGCCAACACGGGCTACGCGATCGATTTCAGCGGCGACCCCGCGACGGGAAAGGAAGCCCTCGGAAAGATGGCCGCGGACTTGGCCTCGCTGCCGGGCTTCCTGGTGTGGGAGGTTCCAGACGAGGCCCTGTGGAATGCATGGTACAGCGCGAGCCAGTGGCGCCGTGGCGCGGAGCCCCGCCAGCAGCGGGAGCTGATCGACGCGCTGACGGATGCCGCGTTGAAGGAGAAACTCAACGCGATGCGATCCGAGGCGGAAGCGGCCTACGCCACGGCCCAGCCGGAAATCGGCGAGCAGATCGCCGACGCGATCTGGCGCGAACTCGGCAAGGAGCCGCCCCAACCCGATCTCAACGTGTCAAACGCCCCAGAACGCGCCGCGAAGCTGGGCGAGGGCATGGTTGCGGGCTACGCGCATTTGAAGGAAATCGATCCTGCCCATCCGATCTGGATGAATCACGCGCCGCGCAACAGCATCGAGCAGCTCGCGTTCTTCAATCGCGCCGCGGATATCGTGGGTTGCGACATCTACCCCGTGCCGCAAGGCAAAGTGGGGCACTCCGACCTCAGCGACACCACGATGGCCAGCGTCGGTGGCTACACGCGCCGCATGATGGCAGCCGCGCCCGGAAAACCCGCGTGGATGGTCTTGCAGGGATTCGGCTGGGCGGACCTCAATGAAACAGCTGGCGCGCAAGAGCGCGAATCCATGCGCAAGCCCAAGCCGGAAGAGTCGCGCTTCATGGCCTACGACGCTATCGTGAACGGCGCCCGCGGCATCCTCTATTGGGGTACGGCCTACATCGGGGAAGACACAAACTTCTGGCAAGAACTGCGTGCCCTGATTACGGAGCTGAAGGACCTGCAACCCGTGCTTTCCGCGCCAGATGCGGCCCTCGACGTGACCGTCACGCTGGCCCAGACCTGGGGTTCGCTCGACCGCGGCATCCGGGTCCTGCCCAAACAAGTCGGCGATCAGGTGCACCTCATCGTCGTCAACGAATGGCTCGACCCCTTGCGCTACACGCTCTCCGGCCTCGATTCCCTCAACGGTAAGCAATACAAGGACTCAGCCACCGGACTGACCGCAACTGTGGAGAATGGGTCCTTGTCACTGCCCATCCGCGGCTATGGAGTACACGTTCTGCAGCCCGCGGGGTGAACGCATAATCAGTCCACACCTTAATCGCTGGCCCCATTCCAATACCAAAGGCCGCGGAACCTGTCAGGTTTCGCGGCCTTGTTTGATCGGGCCTTTTCGCAACAGAGCGTTGGTATTTACTTGACATTCCTCGCGTTTCAGGTTAAAATACTGAATAGATGTTCAGCTTATTGGCCGCGAACGAAAGGAGCAGTCATGGCTACCTCTTCATATCTGTTTGATCTGGAGCAGTTTACGCCGAAGCCGCCCCGGCCGTGCCGCAACCCCTTGGCACCCGGCGTGCGCCAAGCCTTGGCCCGCCTTCGGCGCACGATGGAAGCCATCCCCGCAGAGGAATGGGAAAACCGCCGCCTTCGCTGGGAGCGGCTGGACCAGAGTCTGCGCGCGTGATAGATCCCTTCCTTGTGGTTCAGTCAGGGCCCTGAACGTGAATCACGGGGCAGGGATAAAGAAGCTCCCTGAAATCCGCTGAGCAGTAGGTAGCATAGTCCTTATCGTTCACGGAGGGCTTCCCGGATGCGCATCCACCGCGCGCGCACGGCCTCCTCTTCCGCGGCAAGGGCTTCAGACCAGCCAAACGCTTGAGCCGAGGCGAACAGCGCGGCTGTCTGGCGGAATTTTTCTTCGGGCGTCATGGCGAGCAGTTCCTCGCGCTCCTTGCGCGCCAATGCTTCCCACCGGGCCCGGAAACGGTCACCGTCTTCCCTGCTCATCGGGCTTGTCATGGTATTCTCCTAGGATCACTCTACCTCGTGCTGGCAGTGCACGCAAATAGCGGCGCAAACGGAAAGGGAATGCCGGTGAGCGAAACGCCAACTCAAACAGGGAACGGCCATCGTGATGGTGTCGGGACCTTGCCCTGGGCGCGTCGGGGGATGGGGCGGCTTTCGGCCTCGGACCGCCTGGCGTTGTTGGGTCAGGCGTACCGCCTGCAAGGCAAGCTCTTGCTCAGTTTGCTGCGTCGCGCATTCGGCGGCGTGGTCATTCGGGGAGACGTGGATGAACTGCAGGCGCCCGACTCGGAGGCCGCACGCAAGGCGGCACTACTCTGCACCGAAGTCTCCCCGCCTTTTCTTGTCGCACACTGCCAGCGTATGTATATCTGGGCGCGCCGGCTCGGCGAACGGCAGACGCTGCGTTACGACTCCGAACTTCTCTATGTCGCGTGCATGCTGCACGACTTGGGACTTACACCCGCCTACGCCGGTTGCGGCGAACACGCGGAGTGTTTCACGGTGGACAGCGTGCAGGGCGCGGGTGGGGTCGCCCGGCATGCGGAATGGCCCCCCGAGCGACAGGACGCGCTCGCGGAGGCTATCTTGCTGCATCTGAACGTGGACGTGCCGCTGCGCCAAGGTGTCGAAGCACATCTGCTTCACGAGGCCGCCGCGCTCGACGTGCTTGGGTTGCGTGCGTGGGAGATCGCGCCGGAAACGCGGAAGGTGTGTGTCGATCGGTTTCCGCGGTTGGACTTCAAGAAGGAGATTGCCGCGCTGTTTGACCGCGAGAGCGGTGAGCGCCCGCACGGCCGCATTCGGTTTCTGCGGCGCTACTGCGGATTCACGCCGCTGCTGCGGCTGGAGCCTTTCTCCGAATAGGGAAGAGCACAGGCGAGGGCGCCTATGCCACACGTCTATCTTCTATATTCTGCTGTTTGGAACCCCCCAAGTCTCTTGGCAAACCCTGGCCTGGAAGAAAGAACGAATACCTCAAGGCGTGGCAAGCGCGTGTGGCACAGGCGCCCTCGCCTGTGTCTTGTAGCGGTACAGAAGATAGACGCCGCCTTTCGCTTCGTAAAGCCCATGCGAAAGGCGGCGTTTTTTCCGCCAGTAATCTTGTTACGCGAAGCAGTCGAGCACGCGGTTGAGCGCTTCGTCGAGCGTGCCGATCTTGCCGCACTCGAGCGCCACGTAGCCGTCGTAGCCGGTGTCCTGAATCGCCTTGAAGATGTTCTTGTAGTTCAACTCGCCGGTACCGGGTTCCTTACGGCCGGGATTGTCCGCGACGTGGAAGTGGCCAATATGGGCGATATTGGCCTTGAGGTTGCGGATGACATTCCCCTCCGTGATCTGCTGGTGATAGATGTCGAACAGCATCTTCACGTTCGGGCTGCCGACCGCGTCAAGCAGGGCCATCGTCTGGTCCGTACGCGTGAGGAAGAAGCCCTTGTGATCGACCAGCGGATTCAAGGCTTCCATGATGATCGTCACATCATTCTCTTCCGCGATGGGCGCGAGGCGTTTCACGCACTGGATGACGAGATTCATCTGCTCCTCGTACGAAATATCCGTGCGCGCATTGCCGGTCAGCCCGATGAGGCGCGTGGTGCCGAGCGTTTTCGCGATGGGGATGCGCTGACGGAACATCTCGACCACGGCATCGTGCTGTGCCGGGTCCATCATGTGGCCCGCCTCGATGCGCCCGCAGCCGAGGATGCAGGTAAGGGGCAGTCCGGCGGCGTCAGCCTTCCGGCGCAGGTCTTCGAGGTCACCCTCTGGGCTGTGCCACTCGTACGCCGCAAAGCCCCACTGGGCGGCGGCCTTCAATTGTTCATCAACGGTGCCGGGGAAATACGAGAGTTGCACCGCCATCTTGAGGGGCACTTTTGCGAAGGGCCCCGCGGCATTAGCGGGCTGGGCGGCAGCCGAAGTAACGAAAGCGGCTCCGCTCAGGGCGGCCGCGGATTGAAGAAACGCACGTCTATCCATGATTGATAACTCCTTGCATCGGTGGAAAGACAGCACCCGGCAGGCGCGGCGTCTGCCGGGTGAAACGGGCAAAGATGTTACATACCCGGTACGGGGATCGGCGCCACCGGGTACGGCTTTGTGAAATCGAATTCCTGCGGCACAAGGCTGAGGTCCGACTTCATCGCGTCGTCCCAGGTCACGACCTTGCCGGTGTACGCGGACATGCGGGCCATAATCGCCGTCATCGTGCTCTCGGCCACCTGAACGCCTTCATTGATGTACGGCGTGACGCCGCGGATGGCGTTTGCGAGGTCGATGTGCTCCTGCACGTACGGGTCGATCATCTTGTCCTGCGGGCTGTCCATCATGTCCATGCACTTGCTCTCGCCCTTGGTGCCATAAGCCACCTCGAACACGCCGCCGTCGGCCTTGCCCCAGTGGCGGGACATGCTGAACACGCGCACGCCGTTCGGGTACTCGTAGTCGCACGAGAACTGGTCGTACATGTCGCCGTACTTCTCTTCCATCGGCTTCCACGCGCGGCCCCCGGACGCGAACACGGACA